>JBKEAS010000102.1:0-3270 GCA_047972635.1 Anaerotignum sp. | reverse complement strand
GTTTTCGACTTCGTGTCTACCGTATTCCCATCAAACATATTCTTATAAGCTGAAACCGAACTCGTATTCAAGCACTCACCTCCTATTCTTTTTTTATTTTATATATGAAAACGCTTAAATTGTCATCCTTAACAACAAATAATAGTCGTCCTTAACTACTTCGCTACTCACATCTTGCGGTAGGTTCCCAAAGTTTTATCACTTCAGAATTCAAAATCCAATCATTTTAATAGGTTTTTGTCGAGTGGTATACTTGGACTATAAAAAAACTGTGCCTACACAAATTTCTTTTAAAACCAAACATATTTTTCGACTAATTATTGCTGATTTACCTAATAAAATCCATCTTCCGCAAAAATTATGTCAAATAGGTATATACATACTAGCATAATTTTTTTAAATTTACAATAGCAAGCTTTCCCATTATACTATTGCAAACATTAAAATTTCTCCCATTTTATGCCATTGTGTCTACCTTTTGAACCTTGTTTTGTTCCTCTAGCACTCACCTAAATATACATATTTTAGAAATAAGATCAAATATGCATACATATCCAAAAAATTTCTTTTTTCACCAATAATCGTTTTTCCCATCACGCAATCATGTTCTGTTTTCTTTTTTTAGCAAAAAAACTGTTTTTCTTTCATATAATTCCCCAGCTTTTAATAACGCCGAAGGAAAGTTTGTTTTATTTGGTGCATCCGCAAAACCTTGTGTTTCAAAACAAACACCGCTTCTTTTGGGATAAAAAACACCTTCTTTGCCTGCAATGTCAGCCCCGAGATAATTCCCAGTATACATCTGCATGCCGGCCTGGTTAGAAAATATCTCCATCGTTATCCCCGATTGCCTTCCGCTTACCTTCAAAAAAGGACGAAATCCTTCCCCTCTGACAATCCAGTGATGGTCATATCCATTGGCTAATGCAAGTTGTTCATACGGTTCCTCTATTCGACTTAGCAAAAGCCTTGGTTGCAAAAAATCCATAGGCGTATCCACAACGTGGCAAATTTCTCCTGTCGGCAATGTATTTTCATCATTTTTAGTAAAGCAATCCGCAAAAATTTGCACCTCATGTTCCGCCAAAGACGCATATCCATGTCCATTTAAGTTAAAGTAGCTATGATTTGTGAGGTTGACGATTGTGTCTTGATCTGATTTGGCTTTATGCACAACAGACAAAGCGTCCTCGTCATTCAAACAATATATCACTTCTGTTTCTAAATTTCCAGGATACCCTTCTTCACCATCACAACTTGTGTAATAAAGATGAAGTGTATTCTCTTTTACCTCTGCTTGCCAAATCTTTCTGTCAAACCCTTCCGCCCCGCCATGCAAGTGGTTCGGACCATTGTTTTTTGCTAGTCGATATGTTTTCTCTCTTATTTGCATCGTACCGTTTCCGATGCGGTTTGCAAACCTTCCAATAGTGGCTCCCATATAAACTTCTTGTTTTTGATACGCAGTTGGCTCATCAAAGCCTAAAACAATATCCGTTCCACAAATTACAAATGATTGGATGCTCGCACCCAAAGTGAGTATCCCAACCTTCGTTCCATTTCTATTTTCCAGTGTGTATCTTTCGATCATTGTGATACCATCTTCGCCATAACCAAAGAAATCTTTCCTAATCACGGATTATATCACCTCTCCACCACAGCTTTCTAAAAAGCGAACAAAAAAACTCCGCCCCTCTTTGGTGACTTTAAATACGCCTGCATCTTCTAGTCCCTCAGCAAAAACCAGCCCTATTTCTTCCTTAAAGATACAATCCAGATCTTCCTCGGAGAAAATACCATGTTTTTCAACGACTTCCTTTGCCCATTGTGCATGGTGAGAAACCCTTTCATCCGAAAACAAATCTTCCTTATTGCGTATTTTTTCTTTTAAAATATCCATTTCAGCCAATAGGCGAGGAGGCAATACCGCTAACCCCATCACTTCAATTAGCCCGATATTTTCTTTTTTAATATGGTGTAGATTTTGGTGTGGGTGAAACACGCCTAACGGGTGCTCTTGCGTTGTAATGTTATTACGCAAAACCAAATCCAGCTCATACACATCCTTTTGCTTTCTTGCAATCGGCGTTATGGTATTATGTGGTTCATTGTTGGTGCTGGCAAAAACAAATGCATCTTCATCCGTATAGGCACGCCATGCTTGCAAAATTTTATCAGCCAAATCAATCATTTGGTCTTTGTTTGCACTTCTAAGCCGAATGACAGACATAGGCCATTTTAAAATTCCGCCCTCAACCTCTGAAAATCCGTGGAATGTAATCTTTTTTTCAATCTCTGCCCGCTCCATTGCAAAGCGAAACCTTCCTCCTTGAAAATGATCATGAGAAAGAATAGAACCACCAACAATTGGTAAATCTGCATTTGACCCTACAAAGTAGTGAGGCAAAAACGAAATAAAGCCAAACATTTTTTCAAATGTGTGCCGATCTATTTTCATCGGAGAGTGGTCACCACAAAATACAATACAATGCTCGTTGTAATACACATAGGGAGAATACTGAAAAAACCATGAATTTTTTTGACCGTCCATTTCAACTGGAATAATTCTATGGTTTTGCCTAGCCGGATGATTTAATCTTCCGTAATACCCTTCATTTTCTTTACATAACATACATTTCGGATAACCCGAAGCTACCGCATTCTTTGCCACAGCAATCGCCTTTGGATCTTTTTCTGGCTTTGAAAGATTTATTGTGATATCCAAATCCCCATAGCGTGTGGATGTTTTCCACCGACAATCCTTCTCGATACGATAACGGCGGATATAATCCGTATCCTGCGAAAAAGCATAGTACCATTTTGTGGCTTCTTCTGGCGATTGTTTATGAAGATTGAAAAATGTTCCGATTACTTCTCTTGGTAGAGGTGTTAAAATCCCCATCAGCTTGGTATCAAACAAATCTCTCTGTAAAATATCGTCACCAATGATGTTTTTCTTAACCGCATAATCCAATAATTCTTTTAAAATTTTTTCCAAACCGCATTCTCTTGCTTCTTCTGTCGGTTCATACGTATCCAAACCTAGCGCAGATAAGAGTGCATTTCTAACAAATATCTTATCCACTTCCTCTATCAACCCTCGATCTAGTCCATACAAAATCAAATCTCTGATGGCATTATAAACCATGCATACCTCTCCTTATTCCAAAAAACCTTTCGGGTGATTTTTATGCCACTTCCAAGCGGAAAAAATAATTTCCTCTAGACTATCATGTGTAGGATTCCAGCCTAAAATCTCTTTTGCCTTTT
>JBKEAS010000032.1:0-2115 GCA_047972635.1 Anaerotignum sp. | reverse complement strand
AGGATCAGATGTTTCCAAAGATTTATCTTTTGTAGGCATCGAACCTAGCAATGATAAAGCAATATCGGATAAAATTTCCGAAAGCCTTGAGTCCTTTGCAGACCAAGAAAATCTAAATACATCAAGTGAAGCCACACCAACTTTCACAAATGAAACGACTCAACAAGAAAAATCCACGGTAGGTGAAAATATGCCAAATAACGAAGAAACAACTATACAAACACAACCTTCAGATCTACAATCTGCAGAATCACAGCCCGCTGTTGCAGAAGCACCTCAGCCTGTTGCAGAAGCACCTCAGCCTGTTGCGGAAACACCTCAGCCTGTTGCAGAAACGCCTCAGTCCTCAGCGTTCTCTAAACCATTCAGTGTAGAAGATGCAATATCGCAAATTCAAGCTACACAAAATACATCCAACACGAACTTATTTTACATTAACGTCTATGAATTTTTAGTAAGGGAAAGGTTGGAAGAATTTCAAACTATGTTTGATGTGTGCACCTGCCCACGATGTTGTGCAGACGTTACAGCAGTGGCACTAACCAATTTGCCTGCTAAATACATCGTGACCGAGGACAATAAGTCCTTGCCTTTACTCAGTTTTTATAGGGCAAAGTTCAGTACTGCGGTTACTGCTCAATTGTCTAACGCTTGTATCGTTGTTAAAGATAAGCCATTCCACTGACATACAAAAATCTCCTGCGAAAGCCTTAAACTACCGTAGGAGATTTTTTTATACTAAAAATATAATTTTCCAACAAAAAAACCTCCTATGTTAACAACAGTTGTTCTTACTTTTGTCATTACACATAAAAGGTTTATTTGTTCATTTAAACCAATTGTCGACTTTTTTCTAGCAAGTGATCTATTACCTCAACCAAGATACCAATCTCGGGCTTTGTAATTTGTTCATCTGCACCAAGTTCTTTCCCTTTGATATACAATTCGTCGTTAATCAATGATGAGAAAATAATAATCGGAACGTGTTTTAGGCTTTTTTGGCTTCTAATCAACTTGGTTAATCTATGTCCATCCATCGCCGGCATTTCAATATCAGTAATAACCAAAGATACTTTTTCTTTCACCTTATCCTCTTTCACAACAACTCGCAGATAATCCCATGCTTCTTGCCCATTATCAAATTTTATAATATTAGTAAATCCTGCCTTAGTAAGGCAATCTAAAATCATTTTTGACAATAATATTGAGTCCTCAGTCAAGATAATTGGTGTGTCGTTTGGCAACCGTTCACCCAACTTCGTAATTTCATCAACTTGAATTCCTGTTTTCGGAGCAATTTCTGTTACTATTTTTTCGAAGTCTAAGATAACCACAATTTCCCCGTTGATCTGAGTAATGCCTGTAGCCACACCTTCATCTCTACTGTTGACTGTGTTATCCGGTTTTTGAATATCGGCCCAAGAAAGTCTAACAATGCCTTCTACACTATCTACACGAAAAGAGATATGCATTTTATTAAAATTCGTCACAATAAAAAGATCTCTTTCTCCCCCATCGGCAGCGTCATCTCCAAACAAATATTTCGCCAAATTAAACACAGTAATAACCGAATCTCTTGGCTTAAAAACACCTTCTATTACAGGATGCGACAAGGGCATGGGTGTGACATCTGTTGACACCATAATTTCTCGTACCTTTGCGACATTAATACCATAGAGTTTGCCATTAACCTTAAACTCCATAATCTCTATTTCGTTTGTCCCCGATTCAAGTAAAATACCTGTTCTATTTTTCTCACCCATACGCTTTTTCCTCCATAAGATGCAGCTATCTTATTAGACCGAACTACATCGCTAATTTTATGTCAAAATATCTTTCCATCCTATTACATAAAATTCTACAAAAATCATTAGAAAATTACTTCTTTTCTTCCAAAAGATCTTATGTATCCCTGCCCATTGCCACAATCAAACACCAAGGTTCTGGCATAGTTTGCACCTACATCTTGACTAATAATGGGAATACCTTCTTTTTTCAGGGTTTGTTGTACGCTTTCGATATTCCTCAAGCCAATGTTCCCAAATGAAGCACCATCAGGGACATCAAACATTTTCGCTCCCCCAGCAATTTTTGCAACAATTCGTCTCTTTAACG
>JBKEAS010000206.1:0-3271 GCA_047972635.1 Anaerotignum sp. | reverse complement strand
ATTCTTCTCATAGCATTAAAGTGAGGACGGTTTGCTTGATTTTCCAAGATCCAATCTCTTGCAAAAGTACCATCTTGGATATCTGCTAAGATGTCACGCATTGCTTCTTTTGTCTGGTCTGTGATGATTTTAGGTCCAGTGATGTAGTCGCCGTATTCTGCAGTATCGCTGCAAGAGTAACGCATGAAGGATACACCTTCTTTTACAACTAAGTCTATGATTAATTTCATTTCGTGGATGCATTCAAAGTAAGCATTTTCTGGTTGGTAACCAGCTTCAACCAATGTATCAAAGCCTGCTTTCATCAGTGCAACAACACCGCCACATAAAACTGCCTGCTCGCCGAAAAGATCTGTTTCTGTTTCTTCTCTAAAAGTTGTTTCCAAAACGCCTGCTCTTGTTGCACCCAAACCATCAGCATATGCCAAAGCAACATCTTTTGCCTTGCCGCTGGCATCTTGATGCACTGCAATAAGTGCGGGTACGCCGAAGCCTTCTTGATATGTGCTTCTTACAACGTGTCCAGGACCCTTTGGTGCGATCATGATAACATCTACGTCGCTAGGAGGTACGATTTGACCATAATGAATATTAAATCCATGGGCAAATGCCAATGTAGAGCCGGATTTCAAATAAGGTTTGATATCAGCCTGATACATTTTAGCCTGTGTTTCGTCGTTTACCAAGATCATGATAAGATCTGAATGTTTTACCGCTTCTGATGTAGTCATAACAGTCAAACCATCAGCTTCTGCACGTTCTTTACTTTTAGAACCTTCGTAAAGACCAACAACGACATCAACACCACTATTTTTTAAATTCAGTGCGTGGGCATGACCTTGAGAGCCATAACCGATGACTGCTACTTTTTTACCTGTCAACATTTCTTTTTTTGCGTCTTGTTCATAATACATTTTAGCCATTTTCAATTCTCCTTTGTAAGTAATATAGTTTTAGTTTTGGGTTTAGTCCATGTCATAGAGACAGTTGCTACCACGTTCCATAGCAACCAGCCCAGTTCGGCAATACTCAACGATGCCGTAAGGGGCTATATAAGTAAGAAAAGCATTTAGCTTGTTACTTTCGCCAGTTATTTCAATACAAACAGAATTTGGAGATACATCGATTACCTTAGAACGGAATATATTCGCCACATCCATTATTGTTTGGAGGGTTTCTCCTGTTGTATTGACTTTTGCGATCAAAAGTTCTCGTAAAATTGTATTTTCAGGAGTCATTAACTCTACTTTTTTCACATCATACAGTTTGGAAATTTGTTTTAGTAGCTGATCTCTTTTTGTGTTATCACCAGTGGCGGTTATTGTCATTCTTGATACCTTGGGGTTATTTGTTTCACCGCAAGTAAAGCTATCAATATTAAAGTTCCGTTGGCTAAAAAGAGAAGATATTCTTGTTAATGTTCCTGATTGATTTGTTACAATAATGGATACAGCAAACTGTTGACTATTTTCATTGCACATACACATTGTAATCACCTCATTTCAAGATTATATTTTCTAAAGAGCCATTTGGTGGAACCATAGGGAATACTGCTTCTTCGTTAGGGATGAAACAGTCGATAACCACTGGTGTTTTTAGAGCAAATGCCTGATCCAAAGCGGCATTTAGTTCTGCCGTATTTGAAGCCTGAAAACCAACTGCTCCAAATGCTTCAGCAAGTTTTACAAAATCTGTTTTTCGCTCTAAGGTGCTTGACATAAAGCGATTTTCAAAGAAGAGATTTTGCCATTGTCCAATCATGCCGAGTCTACCATTATTCATAATTACTATGACTAAGGGGAGATTTTGTGAAACTGCGGTTGCCAATTCGTTTAGGTTCATTCCGAAACTACCGTCGCCTGTAAACAATACGGTTTGGTTACCTGTAGCCATGGCTGCACCAATTGCAGCACCCATACCGTAGCCCATAGTTCCTAAGCCACCGCTACTTTGGAATGTTCTAGGATATTTGAAGTTATAGTATTGTGCCACCCACATTTGATGCTGACCAACGTCAGTCGCAATATTGGTTTTTGGCGTTGCTCTTTGGTTGACGGCTGAAATAATTTCCCAGGGCATTAAGTAGTCAGATGTTGGAACACTGTCTTTTGTTTTGTTCATAAAAGAGGTTACAGTGTTTTCCCATTCGTTGTGCTTGATTGGTTCTAGCTTGGAAGCGATGTAGCTTAGAGCAAATTCCAAATCGCCTACAATTTGTAAATGGGCATTAATATTTTTTCCATGCTCTGCAGGATCGATATCTAAATGGATAATTTTTCTGTTGGAGGAGAATTTTTCTTTATTTCCTGTGGCTCTATCGGCAAAACGAACCCCAACTGCAATAACTAAATCGCATTCTGCCATGGCTTTTATTGCTGCAAATCTTCCATGCATACCGCTCATTCCTAAGTATTTTGGATGGTCATTATCCATAGCTGTTAGTCCCATCATGCTACAGACCATATAAGCGTCAGTTTTTTCTACTAATTGTTGTAGCACTTGGGTACAATTGGCATTGATTACGCCGCCGCCACAATAGACAATAGGGCGCTTACTTTGATGAATAAGTGTGACTGCTTCATCTAAAAGTGCTGTATTAGGTTTTACGTTTAAATCTTTTTCTACGATACCTTGTGGTGTGTAGGTGGTTGTGTCTAGTTGTATATTTTTTGGAATATCCACTAGTACAGGTCCAGGACGTCCGCTTTTTGCGATACGGAATGCTTCTCTAACGGTTTGGGCAAGTTCTGCTACATCGTTTACCCGAAAGCTATGTTTTACGACAGGAATGGAGAGGCCTAATGTATCTACCTCTTGAAAACTGTCAGTGCCAATCAGCTCTAAAGGAACATTGCCTGTAATGGCAACCATGGGAACGGAGTCAGCTTTGGCTGTTGCAAGACCTGTGATTAGATTTGTTGCACCAGGTCCTGATGTGGCGATACAGACGCCAACCTTGCCACTAGCACGGCTATATCCATCTGCTGCATGGGTTGCTCCTTGTTCATGGGCAGTTAATACATGATGAATACGATGTTTATTTTTGTAAAGTTCATCATAAATATAAAGCACTTGCCCTCCTGGATATCCGAAGATGGTTGTAACGCCTTGCTCAATGAGTGTTTCTATTAATATTTGACATCCGCTTTTTTCCATTCATATTCCTCCTTTTATTAATTTGTTCAAACAAAAAAGGGCTGTACAGCGGATACGCTGCACAGCCCTCGACTAAGGATTATCAATCAAACAACCTTAACCAACTTGACTACAT
>JBKEAS010000247.1:0-3455 GCA_047972635.1 Anaerotignum sp. | reverse complement strand
TGTGGTGTTGGACTATCTTGAGCCCGATGAATTAATTACAGTTGGTAGTGAAATTAATGAGGTGACTTTGGATTCCAGTAAGGCTGGACATATTGCAGGGGAAACATTGACAGTAAAAAACTTAATTCGTGGGTTAATTATTCCATCGGGAAATGATTCTGCTAATGTATTAGCGGTAGCAGTTGCAAAAAAAGTGGAAAACAATGAAGAATTAACTTTTGCTGATAGCCAAGAGGTTTTTGCTGATCTTATGAATGATAAAGCAAAGGAACTAGGGGCAGTAAATAGCCATTTTACCAATGCCCATGGATATCACAATGAAGATCATTATAGCTGTGCATACGATATGGCATTATTTGCTCGTGCTTATCTTGAAAATGAAACATTGGCAGAAATTGCAGATGAAAAAAGTTTTGAAGGCAATGGGGCAGACAATATGTTTCCGGAAGGTAGTGATGACGTGATAACCCAAGAGTATGCTTGGAGAAGTCATAACCTATTAATTACGGATAACGAATATAAGTACAGCAATGCTACAGGCATTAAAACAGGATTTACAAACGAAGCGGGTGACTGTGTGTCGGCAGCTGCTGAAAAAGATGGAGAAACTTTGATTGCTATTGTTTTCAATTCAGAAGATCCGGGGCGTTGGACAGATGCAAAAACACTATTTGATTTTGGTTATGCTACGTATGAAAAGGTAGAGTTGGCAACGCCTTCTGTTCCGGTAGAACAAGTTCAATTGGTTAAGCATAATCATTTAGATGGAGACACGCTTGATGTGGTTCCAAACCATGAAATTTCAACATATCTTCTAAAAGGTACTTCGGATGCTATTTCAAAAACGATTGAATATGACGCAAGTTATCTCGATGAGGACAAAGACGGCACGATTAGACTAAAGGCACCTATTACAAAAGATTCAAAGGTAGGAACCGTTTCTTTCCAGATTGATGGTAAAACGGTTTTAACAGAGGATGTCTATGCAGGTCGTGAAGTGGAAAAGGGAACAATTTGGAGCAATATAAAATATTTCTTTACAAACTTTACTTCTATTGTTTTTTCTAAAAAAGGTCTCATCGGACTAGGTGTTGTTGTGGCTCTTGGTGCATTGGCTTTTGGCGGTATCCGTTTCTTTGGTAGACGTAATAGAAAATACTCTAGAAGAGGATATACCTTAGGTCAGCCAATTTCTCGTAAAAGAAATAGGAGAGGGCGTAGAAAATTTTAACTGACATGAAGAATTCCCATACCTCTAAGGTGGTGGGTTCATTCTTTTATTTTCAGTGGGGGATTGCTATCTCCACTCAAAATAAAGGTTTGCTTGCAAACCGTCGGTTATAAGTATATTTGCTTTGTAAATATATGCATAGTCTTGACTGGGCTGAAAATGACGAAAACAGATGCTTGCAACATTTTGTTGTGAGCATCTGTTTTCATGTGAATTTAGTAAAACTTATTTTCAAGGATATTGTATGAAAAGACAATGGTTTGGACATGGAGGCAACAAATGGTTAGAATAAAAGATTACAGATATGCTTTGTTGGCGGCACTTAATTTTGCAGTTATAACGGTGCTTAGTAAGTTTATAATGGGAACCGAATTAGGTGCTATTACGCTTATATTTTTTCAATGTTTGTTTGTTACGATAGGGTTATTGATCTATATTAGCGTTACAGATATCAAGCAGCTAAAACTGTCAAAGGAGAAGTTAAAGTTATTACTCATTCAAGGTGCATTGGGAAGTTCTGGTGGTATGATTTTCTATTATTTGGCACTCGAATATATGGATGCAAATTTGACATCGGCTTTGTTTTTTTGCAGTCCGGCAGTTGTGTATGGATATGAAATTATGACGAAAAGAAAAAAAGCAAGCTTTTTAGGAATGAGTTCGCTAGCAATTTCCATAATCGGGATATTGATGGTTATCAATATATTTCATTTTAATGCATCAGAAAATCTGAAATTGGGTATTCTTTTTGCCATAATAGCTTGTTTTGCCAATGCGTTTTATAATGTATTTATTGAGCTAAAGTTAAACGATATCAAAGCTGTTACATATAATTTTTATACGGTATTGGTTGTTTTATTCATATCAATCATAGTATTGAAACTCACACACCAAACAATAAGTTTATCATATCTTAACTCATGGAAATTAACGATGAATGTTTTAATTTTGTCTGTATGTGGAAGTATCATACCAACCATATGTGTGTTTAAGTCTGTGAGTCTTATTGGTGCTCAAAAAACGGTTATATTATCAACAATGGAATTGCCCATTACCATAGTTTTATCTTATATATTTTTGGGTGAAGTGATGTCATTGATTCAAATTATAGGTTGTGTAGCGATTATATATGCAATCATTCGTATTACAAAAAGTGAATGAGTAAAGGTTTTTTATAAAATTGGAGCATCGAGAGAAACAATGGTAGGAATATGGTAGGATTTTTATTATGGTTTTACAATTTTGGAATAAAAATCCTATGAGAGTTGCGTGAAGGTGAGATAGAGCAAATAAAAAAGCTAGAGTGCTAGCTTTTTTACGAGTCTATAGTAAAAGTTATTGCTTTTTAATATAGCCAATACCAATGGCAGTAGGGCCTGCGTGTGTACCTATGGTAGCACCAATTTGCACGAGAGGCGGATTCATGATTTCGTAGCCCTCGGATTTGAATTGGTCAGCCAATTCTTGGGTAAGTTCTTTTCTT
Organism: Anaerotignum sp.; assembly: GCA_047972635.1. Lineage (GTDB taxonomy): Bacteria > Bacillota > Clostridia > Lachnospirales > Anaerotignaceae > Chakrabartyella. Next base: position 741 of record JBKEAS010000247.1, on the reverse strand, counting down.
GCTTGTTGGGCATATAGAAAGACCAAACGGTATTGTTCTTTTTTATCACCAATTTCATTGCGTGTCATAGTTGAAATTGTGTGAAGTGCTTTTTTGTGACCTCTTACTCTGCTTTCTGGAAAAAGCTCACCATCTCTTACGACAATGATTGGTTTGATGTTTAAGATGGTTCCGGCTAAGGCAGCAACTTTGCCAATACGTCCCCCTTTTTGCAAATATTCTAAGGAGTCGACGGTAAAGTTGATTTTGGTTGTTTCTTTTAAAATTTCGATTTTTTCTACTACTTGATCCAAAGTATAGCCATCATCTCTCATTTTTATGGCTTCCCAAACCAAAAGACCTTGGCTTGCACTTACATTTCTAGAATCAATCACTTCAATTTTAGCATCAGAGTAAGTTTCTAGAAGCATATTTTTTGCATTTATAGCACTTTGATAAGAGCCACTGAACTTTGAACTTAGGCAGATGCAAAGAATATCTTTTGCTTCTTTCAAATATGGCTCGAACACATCCATATAGTCTTGGATGGTTGGCTGTGATGTTTTCGGAAAGACAGAAGTTTTATTGAGTGTATCATAAAAAAGAGTTGGCGTTAATTCAAAAACTTCTTTTTCATAGACTTCACCATGAAAGGAAACCCAAAAAGGAACAATACCTATATTCATTTTGTCAATATATTCGGGAGAGATGTCACAAGAACTGTCTGAAATTATCTGATATGGTCGCATAAAGTCTCCTTTA
>JBKEAS010000170.1:0-7726 GCA_047972635.1 Anaerotignum sp. | reverse complement strand
AAATATTGTTATACTTTTTATTTGGGCATTTGATAAGTATGCAAACCTAAACCGTAGGAATTTGGCAAAAGCTATGCTTATTTACACTGGAATTGGCATGGCAATTGGAGTTGTTTTTTGGATTGCTGTGATGCAGGCTGTTATTACGGATATTGATCGTATGCCAATTGATGAGTATACAGAGTATTACATGGAACATCCGGATATTCAAGATTGGATAGATATGCCATATTCTTTTGATGAAACTTGAGCTCTCCATACGATTTTTAAATGAATATAGAAATGAAATGGGTGATAATGGTTTGTTATCACTCATTTTTATGCAAAAAAATAAGTGGATGCTATTGCAATGTTTTAAAAATAGAAAGAAAAAGCTGTTTTTATGCCACAATATTAAACTTTTTGAATGACAAGAAATATTTTTTCTAATTTATGGATAAAAATCCTTATTTTTGCAACAATACCAATAAGAAAATAAAAATTGGGAGGAGATTTTTTGACTGGATGGAGTGTGCTGACAATAGTACAGATATTGTTTTTTGGCATGGGTGCATATTATTTTTTTACAAAAAGTAAGAAGAAATTAGTAAAAGGTGGGGTATCTTCTGACGAAAATATCAGGCGGCTAGAAGAACTTGAAAGCAGGAGAAAGCGTATGCTCACTGAGCCTTTGACAGAGCAAATACGCCCCAGAGATTTGGCAGAAATCATTGGGCAAGAAAAGGCAATTAGAGCATTGAGAGCGGCATTATGCGGGCCAAATCCACAGCATATTTTGATCTATGGACCACCAGGGGTTGGAAAGACGGCAGCGGCACGCTTGATTTTAGAAGAGGCAATTAAAAGAGAGGAAAACCCTTTTGACGAACAAGCAAAATTTGTGGAAATTGATGCCACAACACTTCAATTTGACGAAAGAAATATTGCGGACCCACTGATGGGTTCTGTGCATGACCCAATCTACCAAGGTGCAGGGGCGCTTGGGCAAGCGGGGATACCGCAACCACAAATGGGTGCCATTTGTGAGGCGCATGGGGGCGTGTTATTTATTGATGAAATTGGCGAACTGCATCCTGTTCAGATGAATAAACTTTTGAAAGTTTTAGAAGACAGGATTGCTCGTTTTCAAAGCAGTTACTATAATAGAAACAACAAAAATATTCCGATGTATATTCATGAAGTTTTTCAAAAAGGGATGCCTGCCGATTTTCGTTTGATTGGTGCAACAACCAGAAATCCATCTGACATTGCACCGGCACTGAGGTCTCGTTGTACAGAGGTGTTTTTCGAAGGTCTTGACGAGAATGCTGTGGAGCAAATTGCAATGAATAGCTTAAAGCGTGGAAAGATTGCATATGAAGAAGGTCTTTGTAAAAAGATTGCTTCGTATGCCCGTGGTGGGAGAGAAGCTGTAAATATGGTTCAAGCGCTATCGTCTTTGGCTGCGATGGAAGGGAATCGAGAAATTACTTGTTCGGACTTGAACTGGGTAGCGGAAGTTGGAAGATATCAACCGATTTTGCGTAGAAAAGTAAACAAGCAAGCGCAAATAGGTGTGGTCAACGGCATGGCGGTACAAGGTGGCGGTGGTGGTATGTTATTGACGGTAGAGGCTACCGTTCAAAAATCATCTAAAGGGTTTTTGACTGTGACCGGTATTGTGGAGGAAGAAGAGATAAAAGGCAGACAACGCTCTAGTCGCAGAAAGAGCAATGCACGTAGTTCCGCAGAAAATGTGTTGACGGTTATGGAAAGATATGGATTTATGAAAGATGAATATCAAGTGCATATAAATTTCCCCGGAGGTACGCCAATTGATGGGCCTTCGGCAGGGGTAGCTATGTTTTTGGCGGTATATTCTGCTTTTACGGGGATGGAAGTAGACGGGGAAGTTGCCTTGACGGGAGAGATTGGTCTTTTGGGGCAGGTGTTGCCTGTAGGTGGTGTTACGGATAAACTAGAGGCGGCAGTAGAGGCTGGGGTAAAATTTGCATTTATTCCCAAGGAAAATTGGCAGGAAAGCTATGGCAATTTAGATATTACAGTTGAGCCTTTGGACACGATAGAGTCTCTTTTAAGACGAATATTCAAAAGTACAGAAAACACGATGATTTTGGATGAAAGCAGTATTTTAACCGCCCAAGAAGGGGTATTGATGTAGAAGTTTTGAAAGCTTGTACGCCATTTGACCGAATGTGGAATTTGGGGTATAATCATGTAAAGTTTTAGCGGAGAACCGTGGATTTAGATGGATTTTTCTTTTAACTTCAAAAACAGGTGGGTTTTTGGCTTATAGAACATCCTTTTTGAGAGTTTAAGGGTGTTCTTAGATGCATAAGTCCTCATAATAGTTGAGGGGCATGACGCTTAAAAGAAATGATTTGACTAAAATCCAAACTTAGTTCTCCGCTTTTATTTGGGCGATTGCCTTGGCAAGAGTAGAACGGAAAGAAGCCTTCCGGACGAATGGAACATTCGGCTTTTGTCGAGGACAAAAGTCTTTGATGTTGTGAGAAGATTATTATCTTGATTGAATATATAGAACAGAGGTGGAAGTATGGAAAAGAAAGAGACGTTCAGATTACCTATGATGGCATTAAGGGGATTGACTGTGTTCCCTAATATGGCAATTAGCTTTCCTGTCAGCAGGCAGCGTTCGCTTGAAGCGATTTCCGCAGCAGAAGGCAGCGAAGGAAAAATATTTTTAGTTACACAAATTGATTCTGCAACGCCAAATCCTGAACAAAAAGACTTGTTTAAAATTGGTACGGTTTGTACTATCAAGCAAGTATTAAAACTTCCGGGAAATATGACTCACGTGATTGTTGAAGGAAAAGAACGTGGCAGGCTAGAAGAAATTTTGACCGAAGAATCTTCGGATTTTGCACAGATTACACCGCTAGAACAAGATTTTCCGCATTTGCCAGATAACTATATGCAGGCATATATGCGTGTTGTGGTAGAAAATTATGCAGGATATGTGAAATATCTTCCAAATAGTACTGCGTCGGATCTTTTAAGTAGCGTAGAGTCGGCGGATAAGCCAGGAAAATTGGCTGACCTTATTGGGGCAGGGTTGGAGATTGCATTTGATCGGAAGCAGAGGGTTTTAGAAATTTTAAATCCTGTTGAACGCTTAGAGTCTGTGATTGAAATTATGAAGAATGAGAAGGAAATTCTCACCATTAAAAAAGAAATTGAAGCGAAGGCGAAGGCGAATATTGAGCAGAACCAAAGGGAGTATTACCTTAGAGAAGAATTAAAGGTTATTCAAGAGGAACTTGGAGATAAGGACGGAATTGGTGCAGAAGCAAGGAAATACCGTGAACAGCTTAATGAAAAAAATCCACCGGATAATGTAAAGCAAGCGGTGGAAAAAGAAATTAACCGCATGATAAAAATTCCTGTCACTTCCCCAGAGGCGAATGTTTCTAGAAATTACATAGAGACTTTATTAAGTTTGCCTTGGAATGAGACGACCAATGAATCGTTTGACTTGGCCAGAGCAGAAGAAATACTAAACGAGGATCACTATGGCTTGGTGAAGGTGAAGGAGCGTATTTTGGAATATTTGGCGGTAAGAAAGAATGTTCCAGACGAAAAACCGACGATACTTTGTTTGGTTGGACCTCCTGGTGTCGGCAAAACATCGATTGCACGTTCTGTGGCAAAAGCATTAGAACGCAAATATATTAGAATGTCTTTGGGTGGCGTTAAAGACGAGGCGGAAATTAGAGGACATAGAAAAACTTATATTGGGGCAATGCCGGGGCGCATTGTGAATGCGATGAAGCAAGTGGGAACAATTAATCCTCTGATGCTTTTGGATGAGATTGATAAATTAGGCGTTTCTCACAACGGGGATCCGTCGGCGGCGTTACTGGAGGTATTAGATGCAGAGCAAAATAGTACATTTCGAGATCACTTTGTGGAATTACCATATGATCTTTCTAAAGTGCTTTTTATGTGCACTGCAAATAGTTTAGATACTATACCTAGACCGCTTTTAGATAGAATGGAAGTTATTTCTATTGGAAGTTACACAGCACAGGAAAAGCTGCATATTGCAAAAGATCATTTAATTCGCAAGCAACGTAAGCGGAATGGCTTAACGTCAACGCAGATAAAATTTCGGGATGATGCGATGGAAGCCATCATTGATGGCTACACAAGAGAAGCTGGTGTTAGACAGCTAGAGCGTGTTATTGGTGAGATTTGCAGAAAAACGGTGAAGGCTATTTTAAATGGAGAGAAAAAAACCATCACTGTAACGACAAAAAATGTGGAGGATATTCTGGGGAAAAGAAAGTATTCCTCAAATGTACTTTATAAAAAACCTCAAGTGGGTATTGTGCGTGGTTTGGCGTGGACTTCGGTGGGCGGAACAACTCTTTCTATAGAAGTAAATGCAATGGAGGGTGACGGAAAATTTAAGTTCACTGGGAATGTAGGAAAGGTCATGATGGAGTCGGCAGAAGCGGCAATGAGTTATATCCGCTCTCAGGCAAAGAGATTTGAGCTTGCTTCAGATTTTTATAAGAAACAAGATATACATATACATATACCAGAAGGTGCAACGCCAAAGGATGGTCCTTCAGCAGGAATTACCATGGTTACGGCTATACTTTCTGCAGTGACGGCTAAGAGTGTGCGTAATGATGTGGCAATGACGGGTGAAGTGACCATTCGAGGACGTGTACTTGCCATTGGTGGGTTGCAAGAAAAAGTCTTGGCTGCGAAAAAAATTGGTATCAAAACAGTCATTCTGCCTTGGGAGAATGAAAAGGATTTACTAGAAATTAGTGAAGAAATCAAAGATGACATGGAATTTGTTTTGGCAAAAACGATGGAAGATGTATTGAAGGTTGCATTGGTGAAGGGGGCAGATTTATGGAAGTAAAGAACACTTCATTGGCAAATATTGGCACAAATTTTTCACATTATCCTGTGGATGGGAAGGCTGAAATTGCTTTTGTTGGAAAATCGAATGTTGGTAAATCTACATTGATCAATGCCATTTTAGGACGTAAGGCATTGGCAAGAACCAGCTCAAACCCTGGGAAAACGAGAACAATTAATTTCTATGTTGTAAATGATCAGATGTATGTTGTGGATTTACCTGGGTATGGATACGCAAAAGCACCAAAAACTGAAATTGAAAAATGGGGCAAGATGATCGAAGAATATTTGGAAAAAAGGGAAGAACTGAGAGCCATTATCCTTTTGATTGACATTCGACACGAGCCTGGTAAAAATGACGTTATGATGTATGAGTGGCTAAAACATTATGGGTATGACATTGTTATTGCTGCTACAAAATCTGACAAGCTCAATAGAAGTCAGGTTCCAAAGCATTTATCTGTTATTCGAAAAGCATTGGGACTTGGTCCAAATGACATTTTAATTCCTTTTTCGGGAGAAAAGAAAACAGGTGTGGATGAGCTTTGGGAAGCGGTTGAGAAATTTTTGGATTAAGAAGAAGTATGTATTTATGAACCGACCTGTAAAGTTAGAGTTTAAAATCTAACTTCACAGGTCGGTTTTTAAAACCTTTAAAAATTTTTAATAAATTATGAAAAAATTCTAAATATACGTTTGCTATACTGTGATCAGAAATGATACTAATTTATTTTTTGAAAGGAGATATGATGATGAATAAGAAAAACAAATTTTACACTTTTTGTTGTTCCTTGGTTCCCGGAGCAGGCGAGATGTATATGGGGCTTTACAAGCAGGGAATTAGTTTGATGGTGGCATTTTGGCTTTTGATTGCAGTTAGTAGTTCGATAATGGGATTAGAGATATTTTTTGCCATGGTCCCAGTTGTCTGGTTTTATAGCTTTTTTCACACACACAATTTACACAATATGCCAACGGAAGAATTTTTACGGGTGAAGGACAAATATCTCATCTACAATGATTTTAACATCAATGAAGCAGAAGAAATTTTTGGAAAAAACAGGAAGGTTTTTTCAGTGCTATTGATTTTAGTTGGTGTTAGTATGATGCTACAGATGTGTATGAACATATTAGAGCCTTATTTACACGGCAGGCTTTGGGATTTTTTCTGGATTCTCAATCATAATGCTGGCACTTTTGTTGTTGGTATGGTTGCGGTATGGGCAGGTATTCATTTTTTAAGAGGATCAAAAGATATGGAAGTTGCCTAAATGATATGGTTCTAATGAATGAAGATTTCTGAACGAAAGTTTGGAAGTCTTGTTTATTTGAGCCGCAAAAAATGAAGTTATTTTTGTGATATGAATGTAAGTGTCATTAAAAAACTGTTGACGTGGTATTAGATGGCAATATAAAATGTAATTTAATATTGAATGATTTTGATCGGCTTTTGCCGTTTTGTTAAAGGAGGATGTAATATGGTTCAGATTGTTGCAGATAGTACGTGCGATTTATCTAGGGAAAGGTTGGCACAAATTGGTGTTGTATGCGTGCCTTTGACTGTATTTTTTGGAGAAGAGACATTTACGGATGGTGTGGATTTAACGCCTCAGGAATTTTATCATAAGCTAAGAACAAAAGATGAAACCCCTACCACAGCACAGCCTACGCCGTATTTGTTTGAAGAAGTGTTTAGGAAGGCTCTGGATAATGGAGATGAGGTTTTGTGCCTTTTTTTGGGTGGAAAATTAAGCGGAACAGCACAGTCTGCAAATATTGCAAAAGAAACGATTGGTAGCGATAAAATTCAGATCATCGACACGGATAATGTTTGTGCAAGCTTGGGGCTTTTGGTTGAGATTGCAGCAAAACGTGCAAAAGAAGGCGTGGGTCTTCTTGCGTTATTTGAAGAAATGAAAGAGCTATGCTCTAGAGTGAAGTTTTTTTGTGCGGTAGAAACATTAAAGTATTTAAGAAAAGGCGGACGTCTGTCAGGCACTGCAGCAATTATGGGCACTATGCTAAACTTGCATCCTATTGTTACAATTGAAAATGGTTTGATTGTGAACATTGCAAAAGAAAAAGGTAAGAGAAGATTGATTTCTAAAATGAAAGAACTTACCATGTCGGTTGGTGTGGATGAAGCATATCCGATTATGTTTTCACAAGCTGATGCCATGGATAATATGGAAAGATTGAAGGAACAATTTGTTGATATGTTTGATAATTCTAATTGCCTTACTTCGGACATTGGGGCTGTCGTTGGAACGCATATAGGCCCTGGCTGTACGGCTATTGCTTTTATAGCGAAACAATAATTTTAAAAAGTGTTTTATGAGAAAGCAGACATTGTGAATATTGTGATGTCTGTTTTTGTGTTTTTTAAGGATTTGGATAACAATGTATGTTGGCATACATGAGGTAACGAGGATGGCTTTTCTTCAAATAGAAACCATGATATACTATGAGTGATGAAATAGGAGGGAAACTATGACAGAAAAATTGTTTTATGAAGATGCATATGCAACAAAATTTACAGCTTCTATTCTTTCTTGTCAAAAGAAAGAAGAAGCTTATTATCATATTATTTTAGACAGGACAATGTTTTACCCAGAAGGTGGCGGTCAACCGGCTGATCAGGGAGTTTTGGGTGAGGCTACTATTTTTGATGTGCATGAAAAAAATGGAGAGATTATTCACTATAGTGACAAACCTTTAGAGGTTGGGACGGAAATTGAAGGGGAAATTGATTGGGCACGTCGCTTTGATTTGATGCAAAATCATTCGGGAGAACATATTCTTTCGGGAATTATTTGTGAAAAATACG
>JBKEAS010000221.1:0-5912 GCA_047972635.1 Anaerotignum sp. | reverse complement strand
CCGTCCTCATCAGAAAAATCCTCTTTTGCATACAATTCTTCTTTTTCCTTGGTGATTTCATATAATCTTTTATGACCATATAAAACTGCTTGAACCACGTCAAAGTCATCAAACAAGAAATGATCCTGCTTTAAAACTGCCATTCTCTCGCCAGGAGTAATAAAAACAGAACCCTTATTGGGCTCAATTTCGCCTGCTAAAATTTTTAAAAACGTGGACTTACCAGCGCCATTTGCACCAATGAGCCCATAACAATTTCCTTTTGTAAAATTAATGTTTACATCATTAAAAAGCACTCTGCCTCCGTATTGAAGACTTACGCCTTGTGCTGCGATCATAATATATTCTCTCCTTTTTTTCAAGTCAATCTTTTTTATTATAGCATCATCCCATAAAAAAAACAGCATATAATTTGCAAAAAGCCAAAAAAATGGCTCTATTTCCTAATTTTTGAAAAACATCTTATAAAAAATTCGAAAAAAACCTCGGGACTTTGTTTTACTTCGCATACCACTACACTACGCAAAACAAAATCCCAAGGTTTTCATTATTCACTTTCGTTGTTATCTTGTATTAATGAAATCTCTTTTTCATAATTAATGGCACTTTTTGCTTCATCCGGAATTTCAATTTCTTCTAATTCATCAAACAAGGTAAATTCATGTGACATGAAATACTTCTCTACATACACCTGTTCTTCTACTTCTTGCCCCAATTCATTCAAAACATTTTGCATCACAGTTTCTAGCGTTTTGGTAAAATCTATAGAAAACCCAACAGGCGTACCATCTTCTTTTATCTGCACTTCAAACAAAACAGACTCTACACCTTCGTAATTACTCTGCCCTACACCATTCATTCCTGCAAGCTGTAAAAATACGCCTGCTTCTGCCACATCGTAGACCTTTTGTGCCGGTAATTTACCAGTTATCGTAATAACGCCATCTTTTGATGAAGTTTGTTCCCAATTCTCACCTGCAGTGAGCAACAATGCCATATTTGTGGGGGCATCATAAATTCCTACAGACTTCACTGCATTTGTTTCGTCCAATGTCATTTCTGTCCACTGGCCATCATACATGGTATACATATTAACCATGTTCCTTACTTTTTCTAAGTACAGCTGTGATTTGACCTCGTTCGTTCCATAAGAGTCCATCATGGCAATCGAAACCAACAAAGGCTGTCTTATCATTTTCACCTCGGCATTAAAAACTGTTCTCGCCGTTTCTTGGCCCATCTTAGCCTCTCCATAAAATACAGAAGTAAAATCCGAAGCGTTTTCCAATTTCGATTTCGCTAAATCAACATATTCCGCCGCTATATTTTCGCCATCTGCGACATTGTCGCTTGACGCCGGCTTTGCTCCACATCCTGATACAAAAACCATTGTACCCATAAGCATGATACCTATAAGCACTGCAAGAATAACTTTCTTTTTATTTTCCAATCGTATACCTCCCTAAAAAACTCTCGAACACATCATTTTCACTTTAGTTTTATTGTAACCAAAACCCTAATGCCTTTCAAGGTGTTTTGCAATGTTTTAGAAAAATATAAGAATTTCGCATGATTTTGTTGCAGTTATTTGCATAATTCTTTTTTTCATGTACTCGTATGTTATTTATTCGACCTTTTTCTATTTAATCCCCGCAATATGTCGAATAACTTCTCCGGCTAAAATCATCCCCGCCACAGGCGGTACAAAAGAGAGGCTGCCTGGAATTTGTCTTTTACCCGTTTCCATAGACTCTGCTGGCTTTCTTGGGATTTCTTTGGAATATACAACCTTCACACCACGAATTTTTCTATCCTTTAATTCTTTTCTCATCACCTTTGCCAAGGGGCAAACTGACGTTTTAGAAATATCTGCCACCTCAAACTGAGAGGGATCAAACTTATTGCCAGTGCCCATACAGCTAATGACGGGTACATTCGCTTTTTTTGCCTCTTCAATAATCATAATTTTCGAGGTAATCATATCTATGGCATCCACAATATAGTCATAACTAGAAAAATCTATGAAATCCTTATTTTCCTTCGTAAAAAATACAGGATGGCTTTCAACGATTGTTTCCGGCAAAATGCTATAAATGCGTTCTTTCATAAGTTCCGTTTTCTGCTCTCCGATACTCTTTTGTGTCGCAATAAGCTGACGGTTGATATTCGTTAAAGATACAACGTCTCCGTCAATCAAACTTAAGTGCCCAATTCCACTTCTTGCTAATGCCTCTGTGGCAAATGAGCCAACACCACCAATACCAAAAACAGCCACTCTCGCATTTTTAAGCTTCACAATTCCTTCTTCGCCCAAAAGCAACTCCGATCGGGATAGCTCGTGTAATTTTCCTTGCATTATCTGCTCACCTTTTTCTTTCTTTTTGTCCTAAGCTCTTCTGGCAAAGATCGCCAAAACAAAGGCTCGTATAAATGGAAAATGGTTCGCACTACGCTATCCCCAGTTCCCCTTAACTGATACTTTGCGGCCTCTTTTACCGCCTCTGTCGCATCCACTGTAGCAAAGGATACATCTGCGGCCTTCATCATAGAAACATCGTTGTTGTTGCTTCCAAAAACAATGATTTTTTCTTGTGGCACTGTTGCCAAAAGCTTATTCATCATATATTCTTTTGTCGCATTTTTATGGTAAATTTTCAAATGGCAATAATCCGATGGTGTCTCTGATTTATCTCTTAAAAATAAAAGTTCGCCTTCGGTATCCATCATCATTAACTGCTCCACTACAAAGTCCGCCATCTCATCCTTAACTACCAAAAGAAAATAAACCGTTTGCCCTTCTGTCGGCCTCTTGCCATATACATAATTTCTGTAAGGCGACAGACGCAATTTGCGATACAATTTTTCTTCTTCTTCATTTTGAAAATCTTGATAGCATATTAAAAGTACATCTTGCCAAACAACATTTAAGAAATAATGTAGCTTTTGTTGCTTTAAAAATTCTTCTATCTTTGCAGTTGTCCCCTTAGACAAACCCGAACAAGCCAAATATCGTTTTTGACTCATATCATAAAGCACTGCCCCATCCATAGCAATAACAGGCATTTTTACTTGAATTTCTCCCAGATCCGCCATCAAAGATGCCGGTGTCCTCTCTGTGGCAATGGTAAATGCCATCCCATCTCGCAACAATTGGTTTAATTCAAACATACAATATGGTGTAATCCCCGTTTTTTCACCAAAAAGTGCACCGTCAAATCCCGAAATAAAAAGAAAATCCTTTGCACGTCTCCTAGGTAAATGCACTACATTTACCGCCAAAGAAACCAAAATCCCTTCGATGGTTTCCACCGAACGGTTAATGGCATTCATAATTGGCGCAACAGAATTATCCGACAGCGCAATACTTAATAAAACTACGCCCGCCAAGGCAGATGCACCTGGCTTTTTTAACAAAACAGTCGTATATACTACAGGGATAATCGAAAACGATATAATCGCATACTCTACATACTCATACTGGTCTGGAATTTTTAACATAATAGTAACTGCAATCAGCCCAAAAATCGCACCAATCACCGTACCAATCACCCGGTTAAATGCCACATCCACGCTATGCTCCACGTACGGTTGCATACAAATAATTGCTGCAATTGTTGAAAAAATGGGAACTTCATTCGCTCCCAATAAATCACTCACTATAAAACAAATAGCCACGGCAATGGCTGTTTTAATAATACGCATGCCTACCCTTGGAAAATATCCCATTTGACACACTCCTTATGCCTCATTTTACTTCTCACAAGTATAGAATTTTATTCAAAAACTGTCAAGACAAAAGATCATATGCCTCTAAATTGTATTTCGCAATTTTCCTCATGCATTTTCTTTCATGCAACTATTTTGCAATGTAACTATATTTTAATATCTTTTTCCAATCTTAATAAACAAAAAATCGCTAATTTTTACATAAGCGATTTTCTGCAAATTATCACTCTAAGATATATGCATTTACAATTTCTCCGTAATAAGCCATATGATAGTCTTTGTTTGCTCCATAAAAACTACCATCAACATCCTCGGGATGAAATTCATTTCTATTTTCCATCGTAACCATATCTTTATTTTGTAATTGCTTATAAATAACCTTGCATTCCAGTGTGAGTGGCAATTCTTTGATTGCAGGCACATCAATTGCCTCGCCATCTACCAATGTTAGCCCTATCTCTTCTATTTTATTGGTAGCAAAGCCAGATTTTGTGCCAGCAATCCCTAGTATCTTCGCATCAAATTCACCAAAAGGGATATTTACCGTAAACATTCCGTTTTCATCCAGTTGTTTACGTGTAAATCTATTTTCACGAATAAAGGCGATAAAGATTGGCTTGCCCCATTCAACGCCCAATGCACCCCAAGCGATTGCCATGGTATTGACCTTTTCATCTGTTTTTGTTGTAAGCAATACGCCACTTTTCATACCGTTTAAAATTTCTTTTGTATATTCAAACACATCAATTTTTTTCATCATATTTTCTCCTACCTACACCATCTATTTTTTGAAAAATATTTTCCATTATTTCAACATATTCCAATTGCTTTTATTGTTGAAGCATATTATGCGTTTTAAAATTCAATAAAAACAAGCCTAACTATAAATCAGGCTTGCTTTTATTTGCATTTTTACCTATTATGCCACTTTTTAAAAATTGTAGTCCTCAAGCTCCAAAATAGCGGCCTTAATCATTTCAGGCGTAACTTCATACGGTGTATATTCCATATCATATCGCTTTACCGTTTCTTCCAAGACAGGGTCCAATTCCGCCACAGCAACTTCAATGTCTGAAAGCTTTGTCGGCAAATGCATTCCTTTATAAAAATCGAGAAGACGTTCCAACAACTCATACTGTTTATCTAATGTAAGCAATACAAGTGTTCCATATGATACAACCTCACCATGAAGATGTCTTTTCTTAATTTGTTCTAGCATGGTCATGCTATTAAACAAGGCATGTGCCAAATTGGAATTATACTTACGTGTATCTACCATGTTAGATACCATACCCGTATTGATAAAAATATCTAACGCAACTTGCTCAATTGCCTTTGAAGAAGTGTTTGATTTACAATCTTGCATGGCTTGTATGCCATATTGTACCAATGGCTCGGTGCAACATCCACTCATAGCAACACCTGCCTGATCAGATATAGTTAGTTCTGCTTCTTTGCCTCTTGCAGAAAACTTAACTTCCACCTCTTTGCTTACGCCATCGCCAATTCCTGCCCACAAATATATATCTGGAGCCTGTGCAATCACGCTTGTTGAAATAAAAATATGCACACACGGTCTTTCAAAGCGAAAAAAATCACGAAAGGCGTGGCTATCTTGGTAATACACCGCACCAACTGCTGTAGAACACGCACATGTAGAGGCAATCGTTGGGAATGTGAAGTATGGCTTTTTCAAATGTCCCGCCACCATCTTTGCACAATCAATCGCCTTACCACCACCCACGCAAAATATCATATCTGCGTCTTTCACTGCACTAAGCTGCTCTAGCTCCTCTGCATTCTCAAAGGTAACTTCGCCCCTGTACCAAATAAAGTCAATGATATTTATGGTGCTTTTTTTCGTTGCCTCAAGCAAGTCATCTTTCGTTTTTTCCATCGCTGTTTTCCCACCGATTACTACAGCCTTCGTGCCATAAGGAGAGCATACCGCTTCAATCTCATCATAAGCATTCTCGCCAATTGTATATCCGGGAAAAAAAACAGAATAACTGTTCATAACAACGACCTCCTATTATGTAAAATAATCTTTTTTAAAAAGCTGTGTTTAGTTTGTTGCTTTTGCTGCTTTGTATTTTCTGATTGCTTCAGCCAATTTAGGTAAAACAACCTTAACATCACCAACAATACCCAAATCGGATACTTCAAAGATTGGTGCTGTATCATTT
>JBKEAS010000220.1:0-6821 GCA_047972635.1 Anaerotignum sp. | reverse complement strand
AATAAAGATAGCACAGACTTTTCATCAAGCGTACTCACATTTTTTTCCATACAAAAATAAGCAACCGCACGATACATGGCCCCTGTATCTACATAAATAATGCCAAGCTCTTTGGCTACCGCTTTTGCGACGGTGCTTTTTCCAGAACCCGCCGGCCCATCCACCGCAATGGCAAACTTGTCCATACTATTCCTCCCATCCTTGGGGCAACACACCTTCTCCGGCGGTGAAACCGCTAGAAAATGCAATTTGTAAATTATAACCACCCGTATAAGCGTCTACGTCCAAAATCTCACCTGCAAAATGCAAATTTTTCACAAATTTACTCTCCATCGTTGATGGGTCAATTTCATCCACGCAAATCCCACCACACGTAATAACCGCCTCATTATATCCCGCAGTCCCAGTAATGGTTAAAGGCAAACCTTTCAATAACGAAAGAATTTTTTTTCGTTCTTCTTTTGTAATATTGTTTATCTTTTTGTCTGCTGGAATTCCCAAAAGATACACAAAAACAGGAATTAACTTCTTGGGCAACAAATCATCCAAAGCATTTATAAAATCACGGTTTGCATATTTTTCAAAGTCTCTTAACAACCGTGCATCCAATTTCTTTTCGTCCATCGCCGGCTTCAAATCAATAAAAAGTTCATACCCTTCATCCATGCTAAGAAGAATATGTCTACTTGCACTTAAAATCACAGGCCCAGAAACACCATAATGGGTAAAGAGCATCTCTCCAAATTCTTCGTAAACTGTTTTTCCTTTTTTATTTTTAATCCGAATTGAAATATTACGCAAACTAAGTCCCATCAAACTTTTAGACCACTCTTCTGCTGTCTTTAAAGGAACCAAAGAAGGATATAATTTCGTCACTTGATGACCTACTTTTTTTGCAAAACGGTATCCATCGCCCGTAGAACCTGTCGCAGGATAAGATAACCCACCCGTTGCCACAATCACAGCATCGGCTTCAACAATAGCTCCTTTTTTCAACCGCACCCCAACCGCTTTGCCGTCGGATATCAAAATCTCTTCTACAGGAGTATCTAAATGCTGTTTCACCTTGTTTTCTCGTAGATATTGCTCCAAAGCAAACACAACATCCAAAGACTTGTCAGAAACAGGAAATACCCTTCTCCCACGCTCTATCTTTGTCTCCAATCCCAGTCTATGAAATAGTTCTTGGGTTTGGAAGCTATCTAGCTGATAAAACGCACTATACATAAAATATGGATTTCCAGGAATATTTTCTAAAAGCGTTTCCACATCGCAATCATTGGTTATGTTACAACGTCCTTTTCCTGTAATCAAAATCTTTTTGCCTAATCTGTTGTTTTTTTCATATAAATGTACTTCATGTCCACGACTTCCTGCTCGCCCAGCAGCCATTAACCCGGCAGCTCCGCCACCTACTACAATAATTTTACCCATAGTTTCACCTGTTTTTCAATCAAAGATTTTTTGTTTCGTATAAAAACCAAACCAAGCTCTGGTCTGTCCGTAAGTATTTAGTCCGTTCTACGACAAAACGTGTCACACAAATAATTCTCTCATTTCTAAATGAGCCTTGTCATTTAGCGTCATCAGCAGCTTACCGCCTTCATCATGAATATCAATCATAGAAATAGATGTATTGGTTAACCACATCTTACGATACATATTCAAATCTAAGCCCAGTAACGCAACCATAAAAACCCTTAACAACCCACCATGGGAAACGATTGCAACTCGCTCGCCTTTGTGTTTTTTCATAATTTCTTCAAATCCCACCATAGCACGCTCTGCTACTTTGTGAAACGAGCCTTCCCCTGGCATCGGATGTGCAAAGGGATCGTCAAAGAAATCCATATATGGCTTACCATACTTTTCTTTCAACTCCTCAACTGTATGCCCTTCCCATTCGCCAAAATTAATTTCTTTAAAATACTCATTCACAATAAGCGGAAGCCCTTTCTCCTCCGCAATGGGCAAAGCAGTGGCCATCGCTCGCTTTAGAGGCGAAACATAAATGGCGTCCAATGGCATATGTATAAAACGCTTTGCCAATAATTTTGCCTGCTGTTGGCCTTCTTCTGAAAGTTCAATATCTGTCCAACCTTGATAACGTCCGCCTCTATTCCATTCCGTCTCACCATGACGAATTAAGTATAACCTTGTTTTTTCTTTTTCCACTAAAAACCAGTCCTTTTTTATTGAAATATCTTAACTATATATTATACTTGATTGCCATAAGCCTTTCAAGAAAAAAAGCCCCAAAAGGTATATTCTCATATAAACCCAACCCAAAAGAACCAAATATGGTATTCTTTAGAGTCCAGAGCTTACAAAATTTACCTCGGAGCCATATCTTTTTACAATTTTTTTAAATATTTCACTTCTTTTTCAGTCAAGTGCCGATATTTTCCTTTTGCCAAGTCTCCCATCTTCAATTCACCAATAGCAATCCTTCTTAATTGTGCAACAGGGTGTTTAATCGCCTCACACATCTTACGCACCTGTCTATTTCTGCCCTCATGAATAATAATTTCAACCGTAGACTGGCGTTCACCTTTTTCTCTAATCTGAATTTTCGCAGGTTTTGTTCTTTTTTCATCAATATAAACCCCTCGACGAAATTTCTGCAAATCCATATCATCGGGCGTGCCATGCACCTTTGCAATATATGTTTTATCTACATCATGTTTGGGATGTGTTAATTTATAAGTCAGCTCCCCGTCATTTGTCAACAACAAAAGCCCCGACGTATCATAATCCAAACGTCCCACCGGGAAAATTCTTACATTGATCCCCTTGACCAAATCCATAACACCAGGACGGCCAAATTGTTCCTTTGAAGTCGTCACATAACCTTCTGGTTTATGAAGCATGATGTATATCATTTCAACTTCTTTTTTGCTAATTTTTTTATCAAGATAAAAAATTTCATCCTTTTTAGGATCAACTTTTGTGCCTAACTCCGTAATAATCTGACCATTTACTTTTACTTTCCCCGCCAAAATAAGTTCTTCTGCTTTTCGTCGGGATGCGATCCCTGCTTCTGCAAGATATTTTTGAAGTCTTTCTTCCATACTGTTCCTCCATCTCTAAGTCCGTCTAAACAGTATACCCTACCTAAAATAGAAAGTCAAAGAAAGTCAAAACTCTAAAACCAAATAAGCCAATTTTCAAGCAAAAATCCATACCAATCTGATAAAGTAAATGCCGGCGCAGAACTGCTTGCTAAAATCGGAATTTCTGTTATAATCTCATCTCCTAATATTAGCTGTGCACTACCAAGTTGCCCCCCCACTTCAATGGGTGCCTCTATGCTTTTGGGTAAAGAAACAGATACTTCAATATTTTCTTGTTCCTCCTTCGAAAATAACGCAGTATATCCTTCTTCTAATACACCCTCCACTTTCCCCACCTCAGAATGTAAAACAGAAACCGTCCCACAACTTTGACCTTTCGTTGCCACTTCATAGGGAAAAAATGTAGCAAAACCATAATTCATTAATGCCTTTGTGTCTGTCCATTTCCCTTCTTTCCCCACATTTCCCCAACCACTTGCCAATACTGCTGTCACAAGGCGAACACCATTTTGTTCTGCCGCGCCCACAAAACAATGCCCAGCCTTATTGGTGTATCCCGTTTTCACACCCATCGCCCCTTGATATTCTCTCAAAAAGCGGTCAGCATTGCTAACTTGACTTTGTCTCTTACCTGTTACTTCGCCAATTGTCACCTCGGATTGTGCAATTACCCTGCAAAACGCTTCATTCTCCAGCGCATACGTCGTAATCAAAGCCATATCCTTCGCAGTTGAGTGATGCTTTTCAAATGGCAGTTGGCTATCCAAACCGTTCGGCGAACCAAAAACAGTATCTTCTGCTCCGATTTGTTTGGCTTTATCAGTCATCAATCGACAAAACTCCTCCACACTCCCCGAAACATGTTCCGCCAAAGCAACAGCCGTGTCATTGTACGAGCGAAGCATCATAACAGAAAGCAAATCTCCCACTTTCCACTGTTCGCCTTCTTTTAAATCCATATGTACTGCAGGTTGTCTTGATGCATTTTTGCTAACTGTCACAACCTCGTCAAGGTCTGCATTTTCTAAAACCAGTATTGCCGTCATAATCTTTGTTGTACTTGCCATTGCCAATGGCTCCTCTTCATTTTTCCCCCAAAGCAAACGCCCAGTCTTTCCGTCAATCAATGCCGCACCCTGTGCCCCTACCGAAGGCTCAGCGGCATAGACATTTGCACTGCATAAAAAAAACAGGAGAATTATAATCCCCACACGCCTCATATGTATCACCCCTCTCTTGCTATATTTATTCAGCACAGAAAAGTTTATACAAAAAAATCATCGTTTCTATCATAAAATACGCTTACCACTTATTTCATTTCATCTGCAACCTAAATTTTCTGAATTTAGATGCGACAATCTTGCCCTTGTGGCAACAAAAATAAAAAAGAACACAAACTGTGTCCTATTTTATTCATTCTCATCATTCGTTTCATTCTCGCCGCTTTGTTGTGCATCATCTTCTAAGGCAGGCAATTCGGAAACATTCTTAAATCCAAAGTATCTCAAAAATTCATTCGTCGTTCCAAACATAATCGGCTTTCCGGGAGTATCCATACGTCCAATCTCGCAAACCAACTTCTTTTCCACCAATTTGCTCACTGCATGTTCCGCACTTACGCCACGAATTTCTTCTATCTGTGCACGAGTGATTGGCTGCTTGTAGGCAACAATGGCTAAAGTCTCTAGCAACGCCTGCGTTAGCCCTTGTCTATTGGGACTTTTATACATATTTCTTATATATTCAAAACATGCCGATGCCGTACACATTTGATAGGAACCATCGATCTCTACGATACGAATACCTCTTTTTTCTTCCTCATATTTATCAGACAAGGTATGAATAATTGCTTTTGCTGTAGCCTTGTCCATTTCAATGGTTTGTGCAATTGCCACCAAAGGTACTGCCTCGCCAGAAATGAATAACAAGGACTCAACCACAGCCTCAAACTCTGATAGTCTCATGAATAATCCTCTCCATCATACTTCGATATATTTATCTCTCCAAAATTCAACTTTTGCATTATTTGTACTTCTTTCATTTTAATCAATTCCAACAAAGCAAGAAATGTTACAACCTTCTCCATCTTACCTGCATCCGCACGAAAGATAGACAAAAATGACGTCTTTGGTTGTAATATAAGCATATCTCGTATATATTCCATTTTTTCCTGCACCGTAAATAAATCTTTTGTGACAGCCTTAAAAGAACTGCGAACGTGGTCAACCTTTGTT
This sequence comes from Anaerotignum sp., assembly GCA_047972635.1. Taxonomy (GTDB): domain Bacteria; phylum Bacillota; class Clostridia; order Lachnospirales; family Anaerotignaceae; genus Chakrabartyella. Next base: position 1,513 of record JBKEAS010000220.1, on the reverse strand, counting down.
GCTTTTCTATCCATTACCTGCTGAAATGCAAAATACAAATCCTCCATAGTAATCCCTTGAAGAAATTCGTCCAAAACTTGAGGTTCTTTGCTCCTCAGCTGCTTTACTGCCTCGTCTACCTCTTTATAAAACACCAACGCAGCATCTTCTTCGTATTGCCTAAATTCATCAGTAATGTCCTTAATTTTTTTATACTCCAATAAACGTAGCACCAATTCTTCTCTTGGGTCCGGGCCTTCTTCTTCATTCTTTATTTTAGGCAAAAGAAGTTTGCTCTTGATCTCCAAAAGTGTTGCTGCCATCACCAAAAATTCACTCATTCCATCCATATCTCGGTCTTTCACAGACTCCAAATATTCTAAGTACTGATCCGTCAATTTAGCAATTGGAATATCATAAATATCAATCTCATTTTTTTCGATCAAATGGTATAGGAGATCTAACGGACCTTCAAAAGCATCTATCCGAATTGTAATTTGTTCCACTTAAAACACCCTTTGCACTATAAAATAAAGAAAACATTCCCCAAGAAATTAATCACAAAGCTAGTAATATTACGGAAAATATTACCGAAAAATCCAAGTAACAGCATAAGCAAGAAAAACACTTGAATCATTTTTTCATATTGTAAATATTTAAAATATTTGTTTGCTGGCAGTGTCACCGAAAGCACTTTTACACAGTCCATAGGTGCAACAGGCAAAATATTATAAATCGCCAAACCCACATTGTAAAAACATAGATAATTCAAGGTCTCTGACAAATAGATATTTCCGCTAGATACATTCGTATACAAAACCAAAAAAAACATACCTATAATCAAATTCACAACCGAAGGTAGTATAGATACCAAAAGTGTATCCCTTCTTCTATTTTTATAATATAGGGCACTGGTTTCCACGGGCTTTCCCCAGCCAAAACCACCACTGTAAAACATCAGCAAAAACCCAATCGGCTCAAAATGCTTAAGTGGATTTAGCGTTAAACGTCCTTTACTCTTCGGCAAATTATCACCCAAAGCGGAAGAAACCATGGCTCTGGTAAATTCGTGTACTGTCGTCGCAACAATAATTCCTGGCAAACTAATTAAAAAAACAAAAAGATAATTCATATGATTTAATTCCTTTCTAAAGAAATATTTCTTAACCTTATCATGATAACAGATATTTAATTTACAGTCAATTTACATCATTCATATATCATTATTCATATATCATCATTCAGTTTTCATCTAAAATATCCACAGCTTTCTTTATACTCCCTTCCCGTATAAACTTTAAAATAGCACAATAATGAAATATATGTATGATTATATCCATTCATTTCATGTACACAAAAAAAGCCCCTTTGGAAATCCAAAGGGGCTTTTGATCAAACAATCTTAATATAAAATTAGTTTGTTGCTTTTGCTGCTTTGTATTTTCTGATTGCTTCAGCCAATTTAGGTAAAACAACCTTAACATCACCAACAATACCCAAATCGGATACTTCAAAGATTGGTGCTGTATCATTT
>JBKEAS010000200.1:0-1720 GCA_047972635.1 Anaerotignum sp. | reverse complement strand
AGAACATAGACAAAATATATATGAACACTCAATGATTTTAGAAAGCATTGAAAACAATGATTTCACAGCAACAAAACATTGGCTCTTTATTCACTACAATAAACACGTATAACTCTTTTTTTGTGAATATTCATATCGTAATAAAATCATACTTATGTTAAGCACTATAATCATTCTTAAAACTGTACTTTCAAGTTAGACTAAAAATTCTAACTAACAAAAGTACAGTTTTTTGTTGCAAATAAATGCGAAAAGATTAACAGATTTTATGACTAAAATACTTCAAATTCATTCCTATCTTACGAATGACAACAGTCCAAACAAGTGTCTACTTTCTTTATTCAAAAATATATTTCACTTCCTACCAATTTTCAGATTATATATTCTAATAGTTGGACAAACTATGTTAGTATCGAAATACACAATACATTGAAAATGATTTAAAAAATACATTTCGATTTATAAAAGCTCCTCTATAAAATCAAATTTAATATAATGATTTATAATATATTCCCCTATATTAAACACAAAAAAAAGCACAGGAATAATCCTGTGCTTTTAATTAGCATATTTTGTTCCACGAAACGAAGAACCGCCTTGCATAACCAGAAATAATTTATATTATCAATGCCTAGGGCATTTCAATACAGAATCAATAACGATTAAGCACGTGTTACATTTGCAGCTTGAGGACCTTTAGCACCCTGCACAACTTCAAACATTACTTCTTGACCTTCTTCTAAAGTCTTGTAACCATCAACCTGAATAGCAGAGAAGTGTACGAATACATCATCTTCACCAGGAACGGAAATGAAACCAAAACCTTTTTCTGCATTAAACCATTTAACTGTACCCTTTTTCATTGATAAATCCTCCTACATACATAAATAAAAAACTTTTACATGACAATAATACCATATATTTCATATAGTGTCAACGGAATTTTCCTACTATATCACTGTTCTCACTTACAAATTAACATAATTTTCGTCATTTTGTAACGTATTTTTTTGTATTGCTTCCCTAGCCAATTGGTCACATCGCTCATTTTCAACATTTGAGGCATGGCCCTTAACCCAAATAAACGAAACATTATGAATTTCCAATAATTTCAATAAATCCTTCCATAGATCTATGTTAGATGCTTTTTCTTTTTTGTTTCGCATCCAACCTTGACTTTGCCATTTTCTAACCCAACCTTTTTCGATCGCATCCACAACATATTTCGAATCGCTATATAATTGAACTGTGCATGGCTCTTTCAACGCCTCTAACCCTTTTATTACAGCCATAGTCTCCATCCGATTGTTGGTCGTTTTCAAATAACCTCCTGACAATTCCTTTCGGACAGAGCCATAAAGCATCACAACACCATATCCTCCCGGTCCAGGATTTCCCGAACAAGCACCATCCGTATATATTGTTATCGTCTTCATTTGCTCTCCTCCTCTAAAAAACAAGCTGCCAAAAGAAGATCCTCTTTCGTAGTTATCTTAATGTTTTGATAACTTCCCTCAATAACCTTTATTTTTATGCCATAAAATTCAGCCACTGATGCGTCATCTGTCCCCTCAAACCCTTCATTTATTGCCTTTTTATAAGCTTGGTCAATCAAATCTCTACGAAAAGTTTGTGGTGTTTGTATTTGCCACAATCCACTTCTATCCGGCGTTTGTATGACAACTGCATTTTTATCACAAACTTTGATTGTATCCTTCAC
>JBKEAS010000157.1:0-3055 GCA_047972635.1 Anaerotignum sp. | reverse complement strand
TAACAGGTGAAACAGTTTGTAACTATGACGAGGGATTTCTTGCCGGTATACTAAAAGAATATACAAAAAAAGAATACGTTGTTACAGAGATTGATTGCTGGGCTACTGGATCTAGAGTGTGCCGGTTTTCTGCCCTGTGTAAAGAGAATATGGCGCATGTGAATGAAAGATAATAAAAATAAACGATGATAAACAATAAACAAAAGGAGATAGCTCATAGAGCTATCTCCTTTTGCTTATTGTATTTTAATAGTTGTAAGTTGCAGTGATGGTTGCACTTACTTGAATATCATCATATTGGATGAGCGTGCCGTTGTTTTGGCCCATCATCTCGTCGGAAGATTGCATTTTTTCAATAGTCCCTGATGTTTCTCGGTAAGAGTTGTAGGAGGGCTGTTCTACTACAGTTTGGATTGTGCCCAAAGGCCTACCGTAAGCGTTTGCAATGATGCTAGCAGAGTTTTGGGCATTTGCTACTGCTGCTTTTAATGCTTCTGCGTAATATGCGTTAGGGTTTTCCAAAGTGAAGTATATGTTCTGAAACCCTGTTGCACCCGCATTTAAGGCAACGTCTATATAGTTACCAGCATGGTCGACGTCTTTGGTGGTAACTTCTAGAATGGAAGTTGCTTGGTAACTTATGAGGTTATTTTTACCTGTTTTTTCATCGTACTGATAGTTTGGGTATACGTAGGAATAAGTTGTGATTATGTTATCCTGTGGTATGCCTGCTTCTTTTAATTTTTTTGTTATGTTGGAAGTAATTTTGTTGTTTTCATTTTGTGCCAAAGCTGCGGTTTTCCCGTTTGTCTCGGTGGATAGAGAAATTTTTGCGGTATCTGGCTGTACGTTTACAATTCCTGTTCCGGTTGTAGTGATTTGGCTTGTTTCTGCGGCAAAAGCCGAGATTGAAAAAGTCAACATAAGTGCTGTTGCCAAAGAAGTGGTGATCAATAATCGTTTTAAATGCTTCATTTTTATACCCCTCTCTTATACTTAAAATATGAAATGATTTCCTTTTTTTCAGACGAGATTTTTTTAAAAAAGTTCCTTTAAAAAAGAAATTATTCGAATTTTATTTGGTTTATGTTATACTTAAAGCAGTGATTTCAGATAGGAGTGTATAAATTTATGAAGCAAACATTGGTAATTGGTTCTTCGGTGGTAGATGTCATTGTAAATATTCCACATTTGCCCGTAACAGGCGAGGATATCCATATTTCGAAACAAAGCCGTTCTTTAGGTGGATGTGCATTTTTAACCTCAGATATTTTACGAAATTTTTCTATGCCTTATAGCCTTTGTACGGCTGTAGGTGGTGGGATCTACGGAGATTTTGTTTATAGGAAACTTAAAAAAAGAGGTGTTGAGGTTTATGTAAGACGCCCAGAAGAAGAAAATGGTTGTTGTTATTGCATGGTGGAAGAAGGCGGAGAACGTACCTTTATTGTTGACCATGGCATTGAATATACATTTTATGAATCTTACTTAGAAGGTATTGATACCGAAGCGGTTGATAGTGTTTATATTTGTGGACTGGAAATTGAAGAATACACGGGTATGAACATTATAAAATATTTGAAAAAACATCCTGAATACCAAATATATTTTTCACCCAGCCCAAGGATTATGAAAATTGATGCTGATAGGATGGAAGAAGTTTTAAAGCTGCACCCAATTGTGCATTTGAATGAAAAAGAAATTTTCTCTTTTACAGGGGCGGCTTCTGTCGAGGCGGGTGCAAGGGCGTTGTTTGAAAAAACTGAAAGAGCTGTTGTTGTTACCTTGGGGGATAAGGGTTCTTATTGTTTTGATGGCGAGAACGATTTGTTTGCCCCGCCTGTGAAAACAACCGTTGTGGATACCATTGGTGCTGGTGACTCGCATTTGGGTGCTGTGATTGCATCAAGGAAATTAGGTCTATCTTTTGCAGAGGCAATTGAGGTGGCAAACCATATTTCTGCGGCGGTAGTGGCAAAAGAAGGCGGTTTGCTTGAAGAAAAAGATTTTAAAAAAGCTTTAAACAAAATGCCTGTTAGGTTGCAGGAAAAAATTTTGGTACAAGCTTAGTGTGTGATTTGTGTGGGGCGAAGTTTGATTTTGACTTCGCTTTTTTTTTATTTTTTTGATACTTCTTTCTAAAATGGTTGAAAAGGTTCATATATGCCTATGGTGTTTGCATATAAATAATCCAAGACGATCTTTAGGGGAGTGCTATGATTGAAAACATATATAGAGGAGAGGGCGATCGAGGTGGCGAAGTTTATGATCCATACGAATGCCACTGTAAGGGAGACGGCAAAAAAATTCGGAATTAGTAAATCCACGGTACATAAGGACATTACCGACCGTGTAGAGCGTATTGATCCCGAATTGGCTTCATCTGTTCGCCGTGTGTTGGAAGTCAATAAAGCCGAACGCCATATTAGAGGCGGAATGGCAACCAAAGAGAAATATTTGCATAAGCTCTAAAATAAACTTGAGATTGAAAGGCTGACATGATTTTTTTGTCGGCCTTTTGTCGGCCAATGGCATTGTATTTTTTTGTAAAGCGATGAATATATGCTAGTTTTTGTCGTAAATATAATGGCGTCGTAGTGGAAAATATGATATTATGAAAAAATAAGAACACAAAAAATAAGCGAAAGACGAACAAGGAGGAGGAAGAATAATGAAAACTAAATTTTTTAGATGTGATCACTGTAAAAATATCATCCTTAAGGTGGATGATAAAGGCGTTCCTGTTGTCTGTTGTGGCGAAGCAATGAAAGAGCTTAAAGCAAACACAACTGATGGCGCAAAAGAAAAACACGTGCCTGCGGTAACAGTCGAAGGAAATAAAGTAAGCGTTGTTGTTGGCGAAGTCGCACATCCTATGTTGGAAGAACATCATATCGCTTGGATTTTTGTTGAAACAACAAATGGTAGCCAGATTAAATATTTGGAACATACTGGGGCACCAGAGGCACAATTTGTTTTGGCAGAAGGCGAAAAATTGGTTGCAGTTTATGAATATTGTAACTTGCACGGCCTTTGGGTAAAAGAAGCATAATTT
>JBKEAS010000156.1:0-2958 GCA_047972635.1 Anaerotignum sp. | reverse complement strand
ATTAGTTACCATAATTAAATTATGGTAACTAATGAAGCTATGCTTCAAATATTTCAAGATAACTCACATGTCTATTCTATGCACATAAAATAGCGTAGCAGAGAAACCACTACGCTATCTATCATAAAATTGATTTGTTTTTTAGTAGGATACATTTTTAATGCCCAAATAAGGTTCAGGACTTACATATTTTCCATTTACCAGTACAGAAAAATGACAATGATTTCCTGTAGAAAGACCTGTACTGCCACATTTTGCAACAGTCTGACCTCTTGTTACCATTTGGCCTTTTGACACTGATAAAGAAGAATTATGACCGTAAAGTGTCGTAAGCCCGCCACCGTGATCAATAATGATAGTATACCCATAACCATTCATCCAGCCCGAATAAGTAACCTTCCCTGCTTCAGCCGCAACAATTGCAGAGCCGTATGGTGCAGGAATATCATAACCACTATGTGATTCATATTTTCCTGTAACAGGGTTATTTCTATTTACGAAACCACTACTTAAACTAGAAGAAGATGCGCTTTTGGCAGGAACTGGCCATCCCAACGAACCACTACCTGTATAATACGGTGTTGAACTACCTGATTGCTGTGCAATTAAACTCAAAATATTTTGATCAGCCTTTGCATTTGCTGCAATCAGTTGCTGCTGTTTCTTGGCATCGTTTTGATAAGAAGCCATAACCGCCTCTTTTTCAGAAATCAAGGCACTCATATTTTCGACTTTTTCTTTTTGCGTAGCAACAATTGCTGTTTGTGCTTCATGATTTTCAGAAATTTCTTCTTTTTTTGCTTGAATAGTATCCTGTATCTCTTGAAGTTCATCTAAAATATCCTTATCAAACATCATAATATCATTCACATACTGCATTCTTAGGAATAAATCAGAAAAGCTTTCAGAGTCCAACAGTATCTCTAGGTAACCGGAAGAACCTTTTTGTTGAAGAAAACGTAGACGGCTCCCTAACAACTCAAACTGAAGATCTCTTTTTTCCGATGCCTCTGCAAGTTCTTTTTCCGCAGCCTCTAAAGATGCGGTTATTATGTTTAAATCAGTCTCAGCAGCATCTAACTCAGCCTGCAAACTATTCATAACCTTATCCATAGCTTCAATCTCTTCTTCAACCGAGAGTTGTTTTGATTTTAAATTTTCAATTTCTTTTTTTGCATTTTCGGTCTGCTGTGCAAGATTTTTTCTTTTCGCTTCTAATTCTGCAACAGTTGCAGCATTCGTTTCATATGGCAGAAAAGCACCTACACTAAGAAAAGCCGTTAATACAAAACAAGTAGCTTTTTTTAATATTTTCATTGTAGAAACCTCATTTTTGCATTTTGTTTCTTTATATTATACGGATTTTTTTGACTTTTTTCAACATAAATTGTATATTTTAATATTACATTAATTGTTTTGATGTCAAAAACTCCATTTTTTCAGGAAATTCAAATGTTTTAGTACAAAAAGTAACGATATAATTTTCAAAATAGTATGATTTTAGATAAAATTGTTCTTCTTCAAAGGAAGTGATTTTTTTTACCTGCTCATGATCCATTATGCTAAAGCTATGGAAAGGATAAGTAATCCCCTTTCCTATCATCTTTGTTATACTTTCTTTTGCTGTCCAAAGCTTAAAAAAGAAATGAATTTGCGCTACTTCTGTTAAAGTTTCAAATACTAATTCTTCTTCCTTCGAAAAAATTTTATGCTTATATTTTGGTATTTTTTTACGTATTTTTTCAATATCACAACCAATAGGTGCATCTGAAAAAGCACAGACTGCAAATCTCCCAGAATGTGATAAGCTAAAAAAGTAATCATGATTTGGCAAAAAAGGTTTTCCCATATCTGAAATTTGGATTTTATCCAATAAATGTTCTTTATTTACTGATAAAAAGGCATATCTTAATAAAAGTCCTGCTGCTAATGAGAGCCGTTTACTTTCCTCTTTATGCAATTGTTCTATTCGATTACGTCGTGCATTGCTTATCAAATGCAAGGCTTTATCAAATAGTATGTGATTTTTCAATTCATCCCCGTCCATTATCAGCAACTTTGTCATAAAGATACACCTCGTGGCACAAAAAGCAGAGCTGTGTAAACAGCTCTGCTTTAAAGCTTTTATTTATTTTACAATTAAGTTTACAATTCTACCTGGTACATAAATTTCTTTTACAATTTCTTTTCCATCCAAGCGACTACCCAATAGTTCTCTTGCCTGTGCTAAAACTTCATCCTTTGTTGCTTTTGCAGAGATTTCCATGGTAGCTCTTAGCTTACCATCAACTTGAACTGCAATTTCAATAAAGTCTTGAACTAACTTGCTCTTGTCAACTTCAGGCCATCCTGCATCGAAAACAGTTTCTTCATGCCCCAATTCACGCCACAATTCTTCAGAAATATGTGGTGCAAAAGGTGCTAACAAAGTAACGAATGTATCTAAAGTTACTTTTGAAAGTCCATTTTGTGCCTTTGCAATGTCATTTAATTTATTGGAATATTCCATAAAACCACTAACAATTGTATTCATTGATAATGATTCCAAACGAGTTGTAATATCAGAAATCAATTTGTTACAAACAAATTCTTCTTCTGTGCTTGCTTGAACTGGTGTATCTTTATAGCTATAAACCATTTTCCATACTCTATTTAAGAAACGGAATACGCCATCAATACCTCTATCATCCCAGTCACAATCTAATTCTGGAGGACCTACGAATAATTCGTACATTCTTAAGGAATCGCAGCCATAATTTTCTACCAATTCATCAGGAGAAACTACATTTCCTAAAGATTTACTCATTTTACCGCCATTTTTGGTAATCATACCTTGATTGAACAATTTCTGGAATGGTTCATCAAAAGGCACAGCACCGATGTCGTATAAGAATTTTGTATAGAAACGAGCATACAGTAAGTGCAATACAGCGTGTTCAATGCCACCTACATACAAAT
>JBKEAS010000054.1:0-15825 GCA_047972635.1 Anaerotignum sp. | reverse complement strand
TATGTTTTGGCAGCTTTAAATGTGGCTGACGATTACTTTAAGCTAAAAGAAAAAAATGAAGAGTTAGAAGGAAAAAATCTGAATTTGACCAAAAAATTGGATAGGTTAATTCCTAAATTAGATGAGAAAACAATGGAATTGATGCAAGTCAAAGAGCAGTTAGAGAACACTCAAATGGAGTTATCTTTGGCTCGAAAACACGTGGCGAAGGAAGAAGAATCAGAAGCTGAAAAACAAATATCAAAGCAAGCAATGGATCTGAAAGAAACAATAATCACAGAGTCAATCAAACGTAAAGAGATGCGGTCGCAACAATTCCCTATGCCGTTAAAGGGCGGACAACAAAAAAGATCGTAATATCTTAAATAGTACACAAAGTAGAAAAGCCCTTTCGTTTGAAAAAGCGAAAGGTGATTTGTTTTTTAGCAATAATATACAGGTGGATAACTAGAAATGATAAGACGACGTTAAATAGATGTATGGTTTGGTTCAGGGGGGAAAGAAGTTGAACCAAAGAGGAGAGGAGAATGGATGTGTCTATAAGAAATAAACCTGAGTTATTGGCTCCAGCAGGTTCTGTGGAGAGTTTGAAAGCAGCGGTTAATAACGGTTGTGATGCCGTTTATTTAGGAGGTAAGCTTTTTAGTGCCAGACAATATGCGGGAAATTTTTCTTTGGAAGAATTGAAAGAAGCCTGTGACTATTGTCATTTAAGGGGTGTTAAAGTGTATGTAACGGTCAATACACTTTATAAAGATGAAGAATTAAAAGAGTTTGTCGGTTTTATTGGTAGATTATATGAAATGGGTGTGGATGCACTGATCCTTCAAGACATTGGAGCAGTAAAGATGGTGCGTGAAGCATATCCTGATTTTCCATTACACGCTAGTACACAAATGACAGCAAATTCGTTAGAAGATGTGAAGTATTGGGAAAGTTTGGGTTTTTCTAAAGTTGTATTGAGCCGTGAGCTTTCTTTGCAAGAAATTGAAGAAATCACAGCACAAAGTGAAGCTGAAATCGAAACTTTTGTTCATGGTGCCTTGTGTGTTAGCTATTCGGGTCAATGTATTATGAGTAGCGTTTTAGGTGGAAGAAGTGGTAATCGTGGTCGTTGTGCACAAACTTGCCGATTACCTTATGCTTTATACAAGGGGCAAGACAAGTTGCAAGAAGGATATCTGCTTTCGCCAAAAGATATTCAGACCGTGTCAATCTTACCTCAACTGATTGAAGCGGGCATTGCTTCTTTCAAAATTGAAGGTCGAATGAAAAATCCCGAGTATGTAGCAGGGGTTACTGGGATTTATAGAAAGTATATTGATTTATACTTTGAGGATTCAGAGAATTATGAAGTTTCTAAACAAGATATAAAAAATTTAACACAACTTTTCAACCGTGGCGGATTTACTGAGGGGTATTATACTTCTGCAGGTGGGCAAGATATGATGAGCGTGGAACGTCCAAAGACATGGGGACTGAAAGTGGGAATTGTTGACAGTTATTTGCCAAAGCATAATCGTGTCACTATTCGTACTCGTGAGCCGATGGTGCCTGGTGATGGTATTGAAATTTGGACTTCAAAAGAGCCTCATGTGGGGACTAGTATTTCTAAGGCTTCTAAGGCAGGAGAAGTGATATCCTTGATTTTAGAGGGAGATATTCAAAAGAATGATGTTGTATATTGTACCTATGGCAAATCTTTGAATGATGCGTTACGTAAGACATGGGAAAAAGATACAAGAAAAAAATCTATTTGGGGCTCGTTAAAAGCAAAAAAAGGACAACCGTTGGGCTTACAGCTTTGGGATATGAACGGTAGTAATGTTTATATGACTGGAGATGTGGTGGAGCAGGCAGAAAATCAGCCAACTCCTTTGGAGAAGATCAAACAACAAGTGGAAAAGATGGGCGCAACTTCGTTTTTTATGGAAGATTTACAACTAGATGTTGATCATGACATTTTTTTAAGCATCAGCGCTTTAAACCAGCTCAGAAGGAGTGCTGTTGAAGCTTTAGAGGAATCAATCATTAAAAAATCAAAGCGTCTGGAAATTGAACAAATAGATAAGAATGAAAGTGCGAAAAAGCCAAATATAGTTCATAAAAAAGTACACGCCTTGGTGTCAGATGGGATACAACTTGAAGCGATTGTGAAAACAAAAGACTTAAAGGTTATTTATTATGAAGTTTCAGAGGAGATGGAAAGAAATTTAGACTCTGCTTTGGAGAGCTGTCATCGTTTTGGCGTAAGTTTGTATGCGGCCTTGCCTAAAATAAGTAGACAATGGCGAAAAGATACTGATGATGCTATGATTGAACGCTTGAAAAAGAGCGATATTGATGGTTTTTTGGTGCGTTCGGCAGGGCAATTTGCTATGGTAAAAGATAGCGGCAAAAAGACTACGATAGATTATACTTTGAATGTAATGAATGAAGAAGGCGTTGCTTTTTGGAGACAACAGGGGGCAGATACTGTTTGTCTTTCTGTGGAAGCAAATTTAAAAGAAATCAATGCCATGGGTAACGAAGACTGTGAAATGGTTGTTTATGGTTATTTCCCATTGATGAAAACGCAACAATGTCCAATTGGTAACTATGTGGGCGGAAAACAGGGTCATTTCTATTGTTCGGAAAGAAATAATACAGAACTTTATTTCTTGCGAGACAGGAAAGAAATGAAATTTCCTTTGATGACAAATTGTGAAAGTTGTGTCTGTACTATTTTAAATAGTAAACCGTTATTTACATTAAAGTTTTATGATGAGATTTTAGAAAGTGTAACGGGTAGTGTACGTTTGGACTTTACAAAAGAAGGCGCTGGGCGTGCAGCAAAAATCACGAAGGCTTATGTAGAGATGACGCAAGACCCTAAGAAAGTTAGTATGGAAACAAGAAATCTTTTGGACGAAATGAGAGAAAGAGGTAATACGAAAGGGCATTTCTTCCGCGGAGTGGAGTGAGTCTATGTTTGATCTGTTGATTATGGTAAGTAGATACCTATTTATCCTTTATATGGGCTTCTTTTTATGGGAAGGCGTTGTTTACATTGCGTATGAGCAAGGGGGCTTTTTAGGGAGCCCTTATCATGCTGTTTCTATTCAGCGACGTCTTATTATTTTTATGCATATAACGGCGTTTTTGATATTGGCATATAATCGAGATACGAGGGTATATGATTGGAAAACAGTATTGTTTGGTGCGGCGGGCTGTATTTTTTTACTGGTTGCGATTTATTTGTTAGATCATTTTTATTATGAGGCGTGCCCGTTGATTTGGATGGGTATGTTATTTTTGATGGATTTAAGTCTAATTATGTTGCAGAGAATTGATCCTAGTTTGGCGTACAAACAGCTGATTTGGATGGCTCTGGGGCTTGGCGGTATGATCCTACTTCCATCTTTGTTTCGGCTTGTGCCACGATTTGAAGTTTTTGAATGGGCATATATTATTCTGTGCTATGGGTTATTGCTTTGTACGAAAATTTTTGGTGTGGAGCGTAATGGGTCAACAAACTGGTTGAGTATTGGTGGAGTCACGTTTCAGCCATCGGAATTAGTAAAGTTTTTATTTATATTTTATCTTGCCAGTGTATTTCGAAAGCGAGTTGAATGGAAGGAATTTATCACAACGGGGATCTTGAGCGCAGGTATTGTTATATTATTGGTAATGCAGAAGGATTTGGGTGGGGCACTTATTTTCTTCATGACGTATATGGTTATGCTATACATTGCCACATCTAATGAATTTTTATTTTTATTGGGATTGGGTGCGGCGAGCATTGCTGCTACGTTTGCATATAAAATGTTTGCGCATGTTCGAGTTCGTGTTGCAGCTTGGCAAAATCCTTGGTCGGATATAGATCAGGGCGGTTACCAAATAGTAAATTCATTATTTGCAATCACAACGTGGGGGCTATTAGGAAGTGGACTTACCAAGGGGATGCCTAAAAGCATTCCGGTTGTAGAAAGTGATTTTATTTTTGCAGCGATTTGCGAAGAATTTGGTTCTTTGTTTGGTGCAGGGGTGATTTGTATTTTTATTATGCTTTTGTACCGTGGTGTGCGTATTGCCTTGGATTGTAAACGGAGATACTATAGTATTTTAGCAATTGGAATTACAACCATGTTATCTTTTCAGACTTTTATAATCATTGGTGGTGTTATTAAACTCATTCCTTTAACAGGTGTAACGCTTCCTTTTGTAAGTTATGGTGGAACCTCTGTTTTGGTGAGTTTAATGATGGTGGGATTTTTGCAGTGGGTTTGTGTCTATTGCGAACAACAAGGCATAGATGAAGATGCCCCTTCCATCATAGGAATGGAGGGAGGACACGAATATGAGTAATATGAAACGTAGCATAAGGCGCATTTTTTGGCTTTTGTTTTTGTGTTTTTTTCTCCTGCTTGCTTATTTAGGGGATTTGGTTTTGGTAGATAGACAAGAGATTTCTACAAATGCGTATAATTCTCGCTTGCGTTATGAAGATAATACAATACGACGTGGAGATATTATTGACGCGGATGGAGAGATATTGGCAAGTAGCGTATTACAAAATACGTCTACTTATATTAGAGAATATCCACGTTCTCGTATGGCAGCCCATATTACAGGATATAGTGGTGTGGGAAAAACCGGCGTGGAAGCGGCTGAAAATTTTCAAATGATTACATTGCATCATGAATTTTTTCAGCGAATTATGAGCATTGTGGCAAACAAAGAATTGGTAGGCAACAGTGTTGTAACAACGGTGGATATGGATATTCAAACCGTAGCCGGGGACTTGCTTGGCAATGCAAAGGGTGCTGTTGTGGCAATAGAACCGTCAACAGGAAGAATTCTTGCGTTGCAAGCATACCCTGATTTTGATCCAAACACAGTTGCTGATAAATGGGATCAATTGAAGGATCATGAAGATAGCCCTTTGGTTAATCGAGCAACACAAGGCTTGTATCCGCCAGGGTCTACCTTTAAAATGGTAACGGCACTTTCCATTATGGAAAATGTGAGCGACTGGGAAATAAGGACGTATGAATGTACGGGAGAAGTGGTTTTTGAAGATAAGGTGATCCATTGTTATAATAACAAGGCACATGGTACGGTGGATATGAAACAGGCGTTAACTGTTTCTTGCAATTGTTATTTTGCCCAAATGGCAACCGAGATTGGTCCGAAAAAGTTGCGTGAAGTAATGAATAGAGTGGGGATGGAAAGTCCAACAAAATTTGAATTAGCATATAGCCAAAATAAAATTGGCTTGGAAGCGAATGATTCGGAAAGTGAATTGGTGGAGACTGCGATTGGGCAAGGAGAGACTTCTGTGACTCCTTTATATATGGCGATGTTGGTGTCAGCTATAGCGAATGAGGGTATCATGATGCAACCTTATATTGTAGATTATATTCAATATAGCAATGGTCAAGTTGGAAAACAAACAGTTCCCCGTAAATTAGTAGAGGTTTGTACTGTAGAGGAAGCGATGTTGTTGCAAGATATGATGGTTTCTGTTGTGGAAAATGGTACAGGAATGGCTGCGGGAATTAATGGTGTTACAGTGGCAGGAAAAACCGGAACAGCAGAAAATGCAACGGGGAATGATCATTCTTGGTTTGTGGGATATGCACCGGCGGAAAACCCTAAGGTTGCTGTGGCAGTAATCATTGAAAATTCTAGTGCATATGGTAGTGCAACGCCAATTGCAGGAAAGGTTTTGAAGAAAGCGTTGGAGCAATTAGAAGTGGAACAAAACTGATTTTGAAGAAATGTCTATATTCAAGCCGTAAAAATCTTGATTATATGTATATAACGTACAAATCATTGATGAATGGGGCTCATTTAATGTACGAGGTGGAAATAAAGAACTGATTTTCACCTCGTTTCTCAGACAAAGCAATGTTTTAGATGGCAAGAGGGTCATATTGCTGAATAAAAAGGGTGATTGATAAAACATGAGAGTGTTTTTTTGTACAGTTTGAGCTTATTTTGAATAATTTTTAACAAAAATAGTTGAATATCAAATTAGAAATAAAAAAACTACAAATTTTTTAAATGAATTTTTTTTGCAGAAAATATAAAAAACTTTAAAACGACTTTTGAATTTTCGAAATATGTCATTTGAAAATAAAAAAATGTCAAATATGCCAATAAAAATTGCTAAAACAAGTCGAAAAATAGTAATTTTATTGGTTTTGAATTTAAAATTCTTATGTGCTCAATGCAAGTTGAATTTTGTATTCCATAATAAATTTTTAACAATATAGGTTGCAATAAAAATACAAGGGTGTTATAATTAAAACGTAATTAAAGAGAAACTTGATTACATCAAAGAAAGAGCTAATATGCTTATTTGCTATGGAATAAAATCGTATTTCTTTCAGACGTAAAATTGGATAAACACCTTGTATTCTGCTATAATATGAGGTATAGTTTTTTTGTACCATATTGCGTTGATTTTAATACAAGATGATGGCTGTTGAAACGTGGAAAATCTACGGATTTTTTGCGAAACTGCTTTTGCCTTAAAATCGTTTGCATTTGGAGGTGTTTTTATTGCATAGAGAATATAAATTAAAGGTGTTCAAGGAGGACGAAAGATGTACACATTGGGCATTGATGTCGGTTCTGCTTCTTCCAAAGTTGTTATTTTGAAAGATGGAAAAGATATTGTAGCAGCAGAGGCTGTTCAAGTAGGAACAGGTTCCACGGGTCCTAAGAGGGCTCTCGAACAGGCTTATCAAGCGAGTGGATTGACAAAGGAAGATATTGAATTTACAGTTGCAACTGGCTATGGTAGGTTTGCTTTTACCGATGCTGATAAGCAAGTTAGTGAAATTAGCTGTCATGCAAAGGGTATTTACTTTTTGGTACCAACTGCACGAACCATCATTGACATTGGTGGACAGGATGCGAAGGCAATCCGTCTTGATGACAAGGGTGGGATTAAGCAGTTTTTTATGAATGATAAATGTGCAGCAGGTACAGGTCGTTTCTTGGAAGTTATGTCAAGAGTTTTAGAAACGACACTTGATGAAATGGCTGAATTGGATGAATTGGCAACCGGTACTGCACCAATTAGTAGCACTTGTACTGTTTTTGCTGAATCTGAGGTAATTTCTCAGTTATCCAATGGTGAAAGCACAAGTAACATCATTAAAGGTGTTCACCTTTCAGTTGCTAGCAGAGCTTGTGGCTTGGCAAATCGTGGCGGCGTTGAAAAAGACGTTGTTATGACAGGCGGCGTAGCAAAAAATGCAGGGGTAGTTAGAGCGATTGCTGGTCTATTGAAAACAGATGTAATTGTGGCACCGAATCCACAAACCACGGGCGCGTTAGGTGCGGCACTGTTCGCATACGAAGCGGCACAAAAAAAATAAGAAAGAGGGATTAGAATGAGTTTAACACAAGGCATGAAAGCAAAACAGTTGTTAGCCTACTATCAAGGTAAGGCTGATCAAGATGCAAGAGAAGCAAAAGCAAGAGGCGAACTTGTTTGTTGGTCTGCGTCTGTAGCTCCTCCAGAATTCTGTGTAACAATGGGTATTGCAATGGTTTATCCTGAAACCCATTCCGCAGGTATTGGCGCTAGAAAAGGTGCTATTGATATGTTGGAAGTTGCTAGTAGAAAAGGTTATAATATCGACTGCTGTTCTTATGGTAGAGTAAACATGGGTTACATGGAATGCTTGAAAGAAGCAGCAATCACAGGTGTTAAGCCTGAAGTTTTGGTAAACTCTCCTGCAGCAGACGTTCCTCTACCTGACTTGGTTATTACTTGTAACAATATTTGTAATACATTATTAAAATGGTATGAAAATCTTGCGGCTGAATTGGATATCCCTTGTATTATCATTGACGTTCCTTTCAACCATACAATGCCAATTCCTGAATATGCAAAAGCTTACATCGCAGACCAGTTTAGAAATGCCATTTCACAGTTGGAAGTAATCTGTGGTAGACCTTTTGACTGGAAAAAATTTAAAGAAGTGAAAGATCAGACTCAGCGTTCCGTATACCATTGGAATAGAATTGCTGCTATGGCTCAGTACAAACCATCTCCTTTGAATGGTTTTGACTTGTTCAACTACATGGCATTGATTGTAGCCTGTCGTTCTTTGGATTATGCTGAAATTACATTTAAGACATTTGCCGATGAATTAGAACAGAACTTAAAGGCTGGTATCTACGCATTTAAGGGTGAAGAAAAAACACGTTTCCAATGGGAAGGTATTGCAGTATGGCCTCACTTGGGCCACACATTCAAGGCTATGAAGGGACTTGGTTCCATCATGACAGGTACAGCATACCCAGCACTTTGGGACTTACATTATGATGCAAATGATGAGTCTATGCATTCTATGGCTGAAGCTTACACAAGAATTTACATCAACACTTGTTTAGAAAACAAGGTAGAAGTTTTGATGAATATTATGGAAAAAGGCAAAGTAGACGGTACTGTTTACCACTTGAACAGAAGCTGTAAATTGATGAGTTTACTGAATGTTGAAACTGCTGAAGTTATTAAAGAGAGAAACGGATTGCCATATGTAAGCTTTGACGGCGACCAGACAGATCCTGGAGTATTCTCCCCTGCTCAGTATGATACACGTGTTCAGGCTCTGGTTGAAATGATGGAAGCCAACATGGCAGCAGCAGAATAAGAGGAGGAGAAAACGATGAGTAAAGTAGAAGCTATTTTATCCCAATTAAAAGACATTGCAGCAAATCCTAAAAAAGCAATGGATGATTATAAAGCTGAAACAGGTAAAGGTGCAGTAGGTATTATGCCTATCTATGCTCCTGAAGAATTGATTCATGCAACAGGATACTTACCTATGGGTATCTGGGGTGCACAGGGTAAAGCAATTACGAAGGCTCGTACTTATCTTCCTGCTTTTACCTGTTCAATTATGCAACAGATTATGGAATTACAGTGTGAAGGCGCGTACGATGATCTTTCCGCAGTGATCTTTTCTGTTCCTTGTGATACATTGAAGTGTTTAAGCCAGAAATGGAAAGGCACATCTCCCGTAATTGTATTTACGCATCCTCAAAATAGAGCTTTGGAAGCATCTAATCAGTTTTTAGTAACAGAATATGAATTGGTTAAAAATCAGCTAGAGGCTATTTTGGATGTTAAAATTTCAAACATCGCATTGGAAAACTCTATTGCAATTTACAATGAAAATAGAGAAGTTATGCGTGAATTTGTAAAGGTTGCAGCTGACTATCCACAGGTGATTGACGCCGTAAGCCGTCATGCTGTATTTAAAGCAAGACAGTTTATGTTGAAAGAAAAACATACAGAACTTGTAAAAGAATTGATTGCTGAAGTTAAGGCTATGCCCGTTCAGCCTTGGGATGGCAAAAAAGTTGTTGTTACAGGTATTTTACTTGAGCCCAACGAATTGCTTGAAATTTTCAATGAATTTAAAATTGCTATTGTTGATGATGATTTGGCTCAGGAATCCAGACAAATTCGTGTTGACGTTCTTAATGGCGAAGAAGGCCCTCTTTACAGAATGGCAAGAGCTTGGCAGCAAATGTATGGATGTTCCGTTGCTACTGATGCAAAAAAAGGCCGTGGCAAAATGCTTATTAACAAAACATTCCAGACAAGTGCAGATGCAATCATCGTAGCAATGATGAAATTCTGTGATCCTGAAGAATGGGATTACCCTGTTATGTACAGAGAATTTGAAGAAAAAGGTATCAAGAACTTATTGATCGAAGTTGATCAGGAAGTTTCTTCTTTCGAACAGGTTAAGACAAGATTACAGTCCTTTGTAGAAATGCTGTAATTTGAATTAAATAACAGTCGCAAATTTTACACTGGGGTGGGTGACCGCCCCAGTGTATTGTGATAAGTAAAGATAGGTAAAATGAGCTAAAATTGAGGAGGATTTTCAACATGAGAAAGGTTCCCATTATTACTGCTGATGAAGCTGCAAAGCTTATCAAAGACGGTGATACAGTTACAACAAGTGGTTTCGTTGGTAATGCAATTCCCGAGGCTCTTGATCGTGCTGTAGAAAAAAGATTCGTAGAGACAGGAAAACCCAGAAATATTACTTACGTTTATTGTGGTTCCCAAGGAAACCGTGACGGTAGAGGTGCTGAGCACTTCGCGCATGAAGGTCTTTTGAAACGCTTCATTGCTGGTCACTGGGCTACTGTTCCTGCTTTGGGAAAAATGGCTCTTGAGAATAAGATGGAAGCTTATAATGTATCTCAGGGTTCTTTGTGCCATTTATTTCGTGATATCGCTTCTCACAAACCAGGTTGTTTTACAAAAGTTGGTTTGGGTACATTTATCGACCCTAGAAATGGTGGCGGTAAGGTAAATGATATTACCAAAGAGGACATTGTTGAATTAGTAGAAATTAAGGGTGAGGAGTATTTGTTCTACCCAACTTTCCCTATTCATGTTGCACTTGTTCGTGGTACATATGCTGATGAAAGTGGTAATATTACGCTTGAAAAAGAAGTTGCTCCTTTGGAAGGTACTTCTGTTTGCCAAGCGGTTAAAAATAGTGGCGGTATTGTTGTAGTTCAGGTTGAGAGAGTAGTGAAAGCTGGTACGCTTGACCCACGTTACGTAAAAATTCCGGGAATTTATGTTGACTACGTTGTAGTTGCTGATCCTGCAGACCATCAGCAAGCTTTAGATTGTGAATACGATCCTTCGTTGTCAGGTGAGAAGAGAAGACCTGATGTTGTGGGAGAGGCACTTCCTTTAAGTGCAAAGAAAGTCATCGGTCGTCGTGGTGCAGTTGAATTAGAAAAAGACGTTGCTGTAAACTTGGGTGTTGGTGCACCTGAATACGTGGCTAGCGTTGCGGAAGAAGAAGGCATTGTTGACTTTATGACCTTAACAGCTGAAAGTGGTGCGATTGGTGGCGTTCCAGCTGGTGGCGTTCGCTTTGGTTCTTCTTATAATCCTGATGCGCTCATTGATCAGGGTTATCAGTTTGACTACTATGATGGTGGCGGTTTGGATCTTTGTTATCTTGGACTTGCTGAATGCGATGGAAAAGGTAACATCAATGTTTCTAGATTTGGCCCTCGTATTGCAGGTTGTGGTGGTTTTATTAATATTACACAGAATACACCAAAGGTGTTTTTCTGCGGTACATTTACAGCAGGTGGCTTGAAAGTTGATATTGTAGATGGTAAAGTTGTGATTGTACAAGAAGGAAAACAGAAGAAATTCATAAGCGCTGTTGAACAAATTACATTTAATGGTGATGTTTCACTTGCAAACAAACAACAGGTAATGTATATAACAGAAAGATGCGTATTTGCTTTAAAAGAAGATGGTATGCACTTAGTTGAAATTGCACCTGGTATTGATCTTCAGACACAAATTCTTGATATGATGGAGTTTGCACCTATCGTTGATAGAGATACAAATGGCGAAATCAAATTGATGGATGCTGCTTTGTTTGATGAGGCTTTGATGGGTCTTAAAGAAATGAAGTCTTGATTATAGTTTATATGAAATAAACTATACTATACCCCCCTTCTTTTTGCAGAAAAGGAAGGGGGGTATAGTTATAAAGAGTTAGCGGAGTAAGATTTTATGCGGTAGAGAAGGAAACCTTGGATTAGAGTTGTTTTATCGGAGATAAAACACAAAAAATGTGTAGAGCTCTATTTTTGTAAGATATCTGATAATTTGTAAGGTAATGTAATTTAGTAGGGAATATATGCCTGCTGTGGTTAGATCTGCAGAGGAGAATATATAAGTTGATGTTATTTTATGATTTTTGACGGATTAAAAGAAAATTATGAATAAATTTTAATAAAAATATGTCTTTATGGCATATTTTTATATATTTATGATTGATTATCAGAACAATTTATGTTAGGTTAAGTATATATAATTTTTTCTAATCGAGTATAAATTGTGTTAGTGAAGCCTAGTGCAAATTTATCTGTGTTAGATAGCACGAAATAGATTTTTTTTTTGATTTTGATTAAGTCAAGATTGGGGAAATATTTTGTTTATCAAGATGAGAGAAGTTATATTAAGAATTAATTTAGTGTGACACATACAAAATGATACAAATTGGGAAAAATTACCACATTTAAAGGTGTTTAGGAGCGTGAAAGAATTAGAGAAAAAATTGCAATTCGCTTATAAGGGAAATTAGGAAACAGGGAGGAAAGGATCTAAAATGAAATTTTATAAAAATAGTATCGTAAGTAAGATGGTTCTCTCAATTGCAATACCAGCATTTGTTATGTTTGTGGTTCTAGTTGTAGTTATTGTTAGTAGTGTGAAACAGAGCATTTCAACATTATCTGATGAAGTAATTACGAGGAATTCTGTTAGTGCGTCATTGCAGATTAGCCAGTATTTCGAAGAAGAAATGGCATTGGTTAAGTCAAAGTCTGTGAATACGCAACTCAGTCAATTTGTGAAGAATTGAGGACCTACTTCACCATTTGAAGATGCAGAAAATTTAAGTACAATTATACAAGAATTACAATTACTTGCAGATCTTGATCCGGAAAATATAAGTGCAGCTTGGCTGGCGGATCTTGATTCCAGTCAGCTTATTATGTCTGATGGATATAAGTCAGGATTGAATGGCACTTGGAATATTACTGAACGTGCATGGTATGATGCAATAATGGAAAGTAATGGCGTTGCTATTTCGGAACCTTATGTTGATGCAAGCACACAAGAAAGTGTTATAACCGTTGCGGCACCTATACAAAACGGAGGACAAATAGTTGGTGCAGTTGGTGTTGATATCTTAGTGGATAAAATCACACCACTCATCACTGCATTGGAAATGGGCGAAACTGGCTACTTTACAGTCGTTACAAAAGGTAATACAGTTTTATATCATCGTAATCCAGATTACATAATGAAAAGTGTTGAAGATTTACCTGTAGAACAAGTGGCAAAGGATATGTTGCTATATAACACCACAGCAGTGAATGATTATGTAGTAAATGGCAATAGAATTCATGGTTATAACGCACCGATTGGCGAAACTGGCTGGAAGGTTGTATCTTCATTGCCCGATGATGAATATGCAGAACCATTTTTGAAAGTTCAAACAATTTTGATTATAATGTGCACACTTGTGATGTTGATCAGTTGTGCGATTATCATTATTGCTTCTAAAAATGTTGTAAAACCTTTGCGTAAGTTGGCGGATATCGCTGATAGAATTTCAGAAGGTGACCTTGATGTTGAAATTGACGTAAAAACTTCTGACGAAACAGGAATGGTTGCAACATCGTTTGAAAAAACGGTTGTTAGGTTGAAAGGCTATATTGAATACATCAATGAAATTTCAGACTTGTTAAAAGACATTGGTCAAGGCAAGTTACATCTTGATTTTAAGCAAGCATATGATGGTGAATTTGCAATCGTGAAGGAAGCATTAATTGGTACAACTGAAATGTTGAGTGATACGCTTACACAGATTAGTTTGGCATCTGAGCAGGTTGCTTCTGGTTCTGATCAAGTTTCTGGTGGCGCACAGGCTCTTTCTCAAGGTGCAACAGAACAGGCAAGTTCTATTGAAGAGTTGTCAGCTACAATGAACGATATTTCTTCGCAGATCAAGTTGACAGCTGAAAATGCTACAAAAGCAAGAGACATTGCACAAAGTGCGGCTGTTACAACAAGCACTGGACAAGAACAGATGCAACATATGGTTGAGGCGATGGAAGAAATCACTCGTACGTCTAATGAAATTGGCAAAATCATTAAGAACATTGATGACATTGCATTCCAGACCAATATCTTGGCTTTAAATGCTGCAGTTGAAGCAGCAAGAGCTGGTAGTGCTGGTAAAGGTTTTGCCGTGGTTGCAGATGAAGTTCGTAATCTTGCAAGTAAATCTGCTGAAAGTGCAAAAAATACTTCTGCTTTGATTGAAAGTGCTTTGGATGCAATCAATAAGGGTACACAAATTGTACATCAAACTGCAACTTCACTTGAAGAAATTGTTCAAGGGGCAGGTCAGACAGGCGAAATCATTCAACACATTGCAGATGCTAGCGTTGAGCAGGCTGAAGCGATCACTCAGGTTAATATGGGTGTAGAGCAAATTGCGTCTGTTGTACAGACAAATAGTGCTACTGCAGAGGAACAGGCTGCAGCAAGTGAGGAATTGTCTGCACAGGCACAGATGTTAAAAGAGCTATTGGCTAGATTTTCGTTGAAGGCTGATAAGGGCTCTAGAAATAATTATCGTGAACACGTTCAAGTGTCTCAGTATAATGATTATGATTTTGAAGAAAGCAATGATTTAAAATATTAAATTGGAAATATTGAAATATAAAGTAGTATTTTAAATTATAAACCCTCCAGACTGGGATAAACCGGTTTGGAGGGTTTTTATATTTGTAAAAATGAAAGATAGTGATATATCCCGTTTCCTGTTTTTGGCATGAATAAAATTGGTCTATACAAATAATTTCGCAATGCTTGCAAATAGAATGCAACATATCATACCAATTGCAGTGGGGATGGCTGCGGCTAGAAAAGTCCATTTCCAACTAGCAGTTTCTTTTTTAATTGTCATTAAAGTAGTAGAGCAAGGCCAATGCATGAGGGAAAACAGCATAGTGCAAATGGCAGTTATCCAACTCCAGCCGTTGGCTATAAATAATTCTTTCATTTCAGTCAAGTTTCCTAGTTCAAGGATACTACCTTGTGACATGTATGCCATGATGATGATAGGAATGACAATTTCATTTGCAGGCAGCCCAAGTATAAAAGCCAATAAAATCACGCCATCTAGCCCCATAAGCGTTGCGAAAGGATCTAAAAATATGGCACAATGATTTAGAATGCTTGTATTTGCAATAGTTACATTAGCCATTAACCAAATGATCATGCCGGAGGGAGCTGCAAACATCAAAGCTCTGCCTAAAACAAAGAGAGTTCTGTCAAAAATAGAACGTATGATGACAGTGCCTATTTGTGGTTTGCGGTAGGGTGGGAGTTCCAATGTAAAGGAAGAAGGGACTCCTTTGAGTAGTGTTCTTGAAAGTAGTTTTGTTACGCCGAAAGTTACTAAAATACCCAACAGAATAACTCCCGTGAGTAGTAAAGCAGAGAGAATTGAGGCGTATATTTTACTCGTACTGCCTATGAAGAACATGGTTAATATTGCGATTAGAGTTGGAAATCTGCCATTGCATGGAACGAAGTTATTCGTAAGAATTGCCAATAATCGTTCTCTAGGAGAATCTATAATACGGCATCCAACAACTCCGGCTGCATTACAACCAAATCCCATACACATGGTTAATGCTTGTTTTCCGCATGCACAGCAACGCTTAAACGTGTTATCTAGGTTATAGGCAACACGAGGTAAGTAGCCAGCATCTTCAAGCAGAGTGAATAATGGAAAGAAGATTGCCATAGGAGGTAGCATCACTGAGACAACCCAGGCAAGAACGCGGTAAACGCCAAGAACTAAAATTCCATGTAGCCAATCAGGGGCGTTCATGTATTGAAAGAACCTTGTTAGCTGTTCTTGAAACCAAAAGAGTCCGTCGGATAGTATTAGGCAAGGATAGTTTGCCCCCGTAATCGTTAGCCAAAAAATGAATGCCAGAAGTGCTAGCATGATGGGATATCCAGTTGCTTTGCTAGTCAAAATCTTATCTAGTTTGCGGTCAAAGGCGTTATAGCCTTTTTTTTCAAATGAAACAACATCTTGACAAATCTTCTCGGATTTTTTTATAAGGGAAGATACAATTTTATCGTTTAATAAGTCAGAGTCAATCGCATAGTTTTTAAGTATTTTTTTTGAATAAGTGAGAGCGTCGTTTAACTCTTTATTATTTAAA
>JBKEAS010000018.1:0-4623 GCA_047972635.1 Anaerotignum sp. | reverse complement strand
CACGTCGATTTTAATTATGAAGTTTCTAGAAGTTTGGCGGCTTGTGAAGGTGCTATTTTAATTGTGGATGCGGCACAGGGAATAGAAGCGCAGACGTTGGCTAATGTTTATTTGGCATTGGACAATAATTTGGAGATATTGCCTGTTATTAATAAAATTGATTTGCCAAGTGCAAACCCTGCGTGGGCAAAGCAAGAGATTGAGGACATTATTGGTATCCCTGCAATGGACGCTCCGGAAGTTTCGGCTAAAAATGGTCTTAATATTGAAGAAGTTTTGGAGCGAGTGATTACAGATATTCCGGCACCAAAAGGTGACCCTGATGCACCTTTGAAGGCATTGGTGTTTGACTCCGTATATGACCAATATCGTGGGGTTATTGTTTTGATGCGTGTATTTGATGGTTCGATCCGCAAGGGTAGCAAGGTTCGAATGATCGCAACAGGTAAAGAATTTGATGTGGTTGAGGTTGGTATTTTTGGCCCTGGACGTTTTATTCCTACGAGTGAGTTGCAGGCGGGCATGGTAGGCTATTTTACCGCTAGCATCAAAAATGTGGCAGACACGCGTGTGGGCGATACAGTGACAGAGGCACAAAATCCGACCAAGGAAGCATTGCCTGGATATAAAAAAGTAAATCCAATGGTGTATTGTGGTGTATTCCCTGTAGACGGAGCGAAATACCCTGATTTACGTGATGCCTTGGAAAAATTACAGCTAAATGATGCAGCGCTGAATTTTGAGCCAGAAACATCCATTGCCTTAGGCTTTGGTTTTCGCTGTGGATTTTTAGGGCTGTTGCATTTGGAAATCATTCAAGAAAGATTGGAAAGAGAGTATAACTTAGACTTGGTGACAACTGCTCCTAGCGTTATTTATAAAGTGTATTTGACAGATGATACCAATTTTGATTTATCAAACCCAAGCAATATGCCAGACCCTGCTCGTATTACCAAGATGGAAGAACCTATTGTAAAGGCTGAAATTATGCTTCCAAAGGATTATATTGGAGCGGTTATGGAATTGTGTCAGCAAAGGCGTGGCGAATACGTAGGTATGGAATATTTAGACGAAAATAGAGCCGTACTTACTTATGAAATGCCATTAAATGAAATTATTTATGACTTTTTTGATGTTTTAAAATCCAGAAGCCGTGGTTATGCATCTTTTGACTATGCTTTAATTGGATATAAGGAAAGCAGCTTGGTTAAGCTTGATATTTTAGTGAACAGAGAAACGGTAGATGCACTTTCCTTTATTGTGCATAAAGATTCGGCAGCAGAAAGAGGCCGGAAGATGTGTGAAAAATTGAAAAAAGAAATTCCAAGGCATCAGTTTGAAATTCCCATTCAGGCAGCAATTGGGAGTAAGATTGTTGCAAGGGAAACCATTAGCGCATTACGTAAAGACGTTTTGGCAAAATGCTATGGTGGCGATATTTCACGTAAGAAAAAGCTTCTTGAAAAACAAAAAGAAGGCAAGAAACGTATGCGTCAAATTGGTAGCGTAGAGGTACCACAACAGGCATTTATGAGTGTTTTAAAGTTGGAAGAAGAATAACCGATATAAAAATAGAATTTAAGGCAGCTGAAAAATTTTGCTGCCTTTTTTAGTTACCTATCTAAGGCAGACCTAGTTAAGGTAGACGATGGATTTGCTATTATTGTTTTATACCAAGGATGAAGGAGGATTATATGTTAACAAAGGTGGCAGAAAATATATATAAAAAAGCAGTACCTTTACCGAATAACCCATTGCGTGAAATTAACGCATATATCATTACGGGTGAGAAAAATCTTTTGATAGATACGGGTTTTAATAGACCAGAGTGTGAAAACGCATTACAAAGTGCGTTTGATGAATTGGGCATTCAATCGACAGATTTATTTATTACACATTTTCATTCGGATCATTGCGGACTTGTCAAAAAATTTGCAACAAAAACAAGTACCATCTTTGCTGGAGAAACGGACGGGGAATTGATAAATTTTGAAGTGGGCAATCTTTACTGGAAGATGCTTGATGACTTATTTATCAAATTTGGATTTCCAAAAGCGGATTTTGGCAGAAATACAGACATTCACCCGGGGCGAAAGTATTGCCATGACGAAAGAGTGGATTTCACTTATGTGGCAGAGGGTGAAGTGTTAGAATATGGTGGCTATGAATTAGAGGTCATTGCAACGCCAGGGCATACACCAGGGCATATGTGCTTATATGATCGCAAAAAGAAAATTATGTTTGGTGGGGACCATATACTAGGGACAATTACACCCAATATCTGCATTGATTTGAGTGCGGAAAATCCGCTACAAGATTATTTGGATAGTTTGAAGAAAGTGGAAAAATTGGATGTCTCGCTATTGCTAACTTCTCATGGAACGCCCATAGAGGATATGTGTGGACGAATTAAGCAATTATGTGAGCATCATGAAGAAAGACTTGCAGAAGTAATGCAAATTTTGAAGGATGAATGGAAAACGGGATATATGGTTGCTAGGGATATGACTTGGGAAATTGATTGCAAGGATTGGAACGACTTTCCTGCACCGCAAAAATGGTTTGCCACAGGAGAGGCCATTTCTCATTTGCAGTATCTGTTTTTTTCAGGCGTTATTTCTCGTGAAGAAAAGAATGGCATATATTATTACAAAAAATAGGAATTGGAATGTGAAAAAATATGAATGGAAGAATTTTTATTACAGGAGATAAGCATGGGACATTTGTTCCGTTATTTTCTCTGGCAGAGAGGGCTGAGCTTGAGGAGACTGATATTCTCATTATTTGTGGCGATGCAGGCTACGTTTGGGATGAAAATTATCATTATAGTGTAGAGAGCTTGCAACAGATTTTCCCCGGCATTATCGCTTTTATTGATGGCAACCATGAAAACCATGCATTGCTTAATGGCTTTCAAATCACCCAGTGGTATGGCGGGCGGGTGCATTGTGTTGCAAAGAGAGTGTACCACCTGATAAGGGGTGAAGTCTATTCTATTTATGGCAATACTTTTTTTGTGTTTGGCGGAGCACGCTCTGTCGACAAAGACAGGAGAGAAGAAGGCATTAGTTGGTGGGCAGAGGAAGAGCCAAGTCCAGAGGAACTTGAATATGGCAAAAAGCAACTGACACAATATACATCGGAGATAGATTATATTATTACGCATGAATCGCCTTTGCTTGCTCGGGCGGAAATTTCTAGGTCTAAGCCCATAGATAAGGATTATCAACTTCCAGAAGTGTTTGACCAGTGGTATGAAATGATATCCCAGTTACCACAATTTAAAAAATGGTACTTTGGGCATATGCACGCTGACCAACTGATCACACCCCAATTGCGAGCTGTGTATCATGATATTTTGGAAATAGGGGAAGAAAAAAATAGTTTATGGGGATAAGAGAATGACTGTGTGCTTCAAATGTTAGACAGTATGTGCCGTATAACATTTGGGGCATTTTTTTGTTTGAAATAAAGTATATATTGTGAAATCAAAAAGAGGGTTTGATATATTTAGGCGAGTAAAAATGAGGAGAATTATGAAAATGGAAAGGAGTTTTGAGGACAAGGGTTAGAGAGGATAGGTTGTAGATGAAGGGTGGCGGTACAAAGTGGGCATTTTTGATAAGAGAAATTCATTTTAGGGATATTTATAGGTCTAGACAAGGTATAAAATGAGATCTAGACCTACAAATAACATGATATATTGAGAGAAATTAAGAAGGCATTTTTATTTAACCGGCTTTTTGTTCCAAACGTAACCGATCAGCAATTAATGCGATAAATTCGCTATTGGTAGGTTTGCCTTTGTGATTATTTACAGTATAACCAAAAAGTGCATCAATGGCATCAACTTTACCACGGTTCCAAGCAACCTCGATTGCGTGGCGAATGGCACGTTCCACACGAGATGGGGTTGTGTTGCATTTTTTTGCAATGGAGGGGTACAATTCTTTTGTGATATAGTTTAACACGTCCATGTCGTTTACGCTCATGATGATCGCTTCTCTCATATAATGATAGCCACGAATATGAGCAGGAACACCGATTTCATGCAGGGTATTGGTAACCTTTGTTTCTAGGTCATAGGTCATTGTAGTTTGTGGTTGCTTAAAGGATGGAAGGCTATTTTTAATTAAAGGTTTTTCTTGTAATAGGTGTCTAATACGCTGTGTGAGTGCTTCGATGTCAAAAGGTTTTACCATATAGTAAGATGCTCCCAAATCGAGTGCTTTTTGCACAACTTTGTCCTGAGACAGGGCGGAAAGAATGATGGTTACGGGTTGATGAATGTCATCGTTTTTTTGTAATCTTTCCAGAACACCAATGCCATCTAGGCGTGGCATAATGCCGTCGATAATTGCTACGTCTGGTTCGGTTTCTCTGATTTTGTTCATGGCATCGATGCCATCTATAGCGACAGCCACAACGGTCATATCTTCTTGTTTATTCAGATGACTTACGATTACATCGCAAAAATCTTTATTATCGTCAGCCAATAACACTTTTATTTTATTTTGATTCAAAATAATCCCTCCGATTGTTGTTTAATGAGTGAATATGGAACTATTACTTCCTTTTGGGTTGATTATAGTACAGGAATAATCTAGTGACAAGGTGTTTTCG
>JBKEAS010000144.1:0-2397 GCA_047972635.1 Anaerotignum sp. | reverse complement strand
GCACCAAACGATAATTAAACGAACATTTTGGAATTTCGTCATAATTAAAATTATCTCTGTAGAGATTGGGTTCATCCACGTTTTGCAAGTTATATTGATACTTCGTAAGGTCTAATAGGTTTGTTTTTTCATTATAAGTAATCATATTTCCCCCTGTGTGATAGACTTCAGATATAGTGGTTTATATTATTCATTAAATATATCAATTATTTTGCTATCAGTCAATACAAATAATTTATAAATTTAATATATTAAAATACAGTGTATATTTGAAAAACCCCATATTAAAGGGATAATATGCAAATAGTATGTATTATAATTATTTAAAAAATTAATAAATAAATTTCAAACAATAAGAAAATAAAATATATTCAAAAAGTGCATTTTTGGAATTTACAATTTGAAGATAGAAAAAATTGTATTCAATTTTGAAATGTAGCGTGCGGAATAATACAAAATGCCCGCTTGTATTTTCCAGAGTGTTGTCTGGAGAGGGTACAAACGGGCTTTTATTCGTTAAGATGGGAAGAAATGGTTGAGTAGATGTTATCACTCAGTCATAACTTTATTTGCAAAGTCATTTCTTACTAAATCGGTGAAAGGTACTTTTTTACTTAATTGGCCACTTTGTTGCATGATATCTTGG
Source organism: Anaerotignum sp. (assembly GCA_047972635.1). Classification (GTDB taxonomy): domain Bacteria; phylum Bacillota; class Clostridia; order Lachnospirales; family Anaerotignaceae; genus Chakrabartyella. The sequence continues at coordinate 1,751 of JBKEAS010000144.1, read as the reverse complement.
ATGTGGTTGAAGCCGTATTCACTAAATATGGGTGTTTCTGTCCATGTGTCTTGTGCTTTGTATCGGTCGATGATGGTCGTTAAAGTTTCCACATCAGAGTCGGGAAATTGAAGGGAAATGACTGTCGCTATTTCTTCAGCAGTGTGATCTTTCACCCAAATTTGAGCTTTATAAATAGCTCTTGTAAAAGCTTCAACAACATCGGGTTGTTCATTCATAAAAGTATCGTTTGCCATATAGACGGTGTAGGGGATGTAGCCACTTGCTTCACCTAATTGTAGTTATGCACAATGTTTTATTATGTGAAGGTATATAATTTGATTGTTTTGGTTTGTTTTTCAATTACAATTTTTTCAACGATTGCATGAAGAGCAGTTTTTTTTAGTTCAATTGTAACATCACTTTTTAGAAAATCGATTAGGTTGGTGATAGGGGAGGTTTCTTGATGGATATTTTCTTTGGTTTTTGAATATTGGGTTTGTAGGTTTGTGAATTTTTCGATTTCTGCAAGAAATAGGTTTTTATTTTTTCCGTATTCATCTAATGTATCGAAACCGGCTAAAAATGCGGCCTTTGCACGGGATAGGGAAGCGTTTGATTTTTTTATTTCAGCGCTAAAGTCGATTATTTTTGGTATGTTTGATTGTGAATTTTTTGCGTATATAAATCCATCTTCCGCAATCAGTTCCTGTAGTATAAGGTATATCTGTGTTTCCAATGTTTCGGCTGTAAAGGAAATACCAGAGGAGCAACGTCCTCGGGATTGCCCGCTGCATCTAAAACGCGCTTTTTTATTCTCGTCTTTTCTTGCTTTTACATAGGTATAGGTGCAATTACATTCAGAGCAGTAGATCATTCCACTGAGCCAATGACTACAGAGTTCAGATGGTTTGGAATGGAGGGGCTTTTGTTGTACTCTTTTTTGTAGCTGGTTTTGTATTTGTTCGAATTGTTTTTCGGTTATCAGAGGTTGGTGGGTAGATTTTTGAATGATTTGCTTACCATCCGTACCCCATCTGACATACCCTTTGTATACAGGGTTTCTGATGATATAATCAATTCTCCTGCAGTCAAGAAAGGTGCCTTTTTTTGATTTTATGTTGTTTTTTTTCAGGTTAAGTGCGATGGAGTAGGATGTTCTTCCAATGAGCGTTTCGGACATAATATAGCTTACGATAGGTGATTCTTGCTCATTGGGGATGAGCATTTTTTTTTCGACATGATAGTCATAGCCAAAGGGTTCTTTTCCGCAAAATTCTCCTCGCAGAGCTTTTTGTTCCATACCTCGTTTTACGTTTTTAGAAAGTTTTCGTGAATACATTTCGTTCATTGCGCCAAAAAGAGCGTCAGTGATGAGTGAAGTGTCATCATCAAGCACAGGTTCGGTAATGGAAACGAGCACAACCATATTTTTTTTCAAGATTGACTTATAGACCAAAGATTGTTCGAGGTTTCTTGCAAAACGGCTACTGTCATAAATAATGACATATTGAAATTCACCGTTTTTGCTATCATCAATCATTTGCAAAAATTGTGGACGCTTTTCTGCGTTCCGACCAGAAATGCCTTCATCGATATAATCTTTTATAATACAATACCCATGTTGTTTTACATAGGTTTGGATCAATCTTTTTTGGCTGTCGATGGAGTGTTCTTGTTTGTCAGTAGACATTCGCATATATGTAACTGCTTTTTTCATATTCTCACTTCCTTGTTTTAAAGATACGAAAACAAAAGATGGATTATGTTAG
>JBKEAS010000142.1:0-1975 GCA_047972635.1 Anaerotignum sp. | reverse complement strand
ACTTTATTTAGCTTATCTTTTAAAGCTGCTGTTTTTTCTAAAACGCCTTCTTTATGTTGTGCAATAGGGATGATGATCACTTGTGTAGGGGCAACCTTTGGAGGCAAAACGAGGCCGCTATTGTCACCGTGAACCATGATCAGAGCGCCAATTAAACGGGTAGTCATTCCCCAACTTGTTTGATGAACATACTGAAGCTGATTCTCTTTATCGGTGTATTGAATACCGAATGCCTCTGCAAAACCATCACCAAAATTATGGCTTGTGCCTGATTGTAAAGCTTTACCATCATGCATCAAGCTTTCGATGGTATAGGTTGCTTTTGCACCGGCGAAGCGTTCTTTTTTTGTTTTTTCGCCTTTGATAACTGGAATTGCCAAATTTTCGTGACAAAAATCAGCATAAACATTCAACATACGGATGGTTTCTGTTTCAGCTTCTTCGGCAGTTGCATGTGCTGTATGTCCTTCTTGCCACAAAAATTCTGTTGTTCTTAAGAAAGGACGTGTTGTTTTTTCCCAACGAACAACGGAGCACCATTGGTTATAGAGTTTAGGCAAATCACGGTAGGACTGGATGATGTTTGCATAATGCTCGCAAAAAAGAGTTTCGGAAGTAGGACGTACGCAAAGGCGTTCTTGTAATTTGTTTTCGCCACCATGTGTTACCCAAGCAACCTCTGGTGCAAACCCTTCAACGTGGTCTTTTTCTTTTTGCAATAAGCTTTCGGGAATAAACATAGGCATATATACGTTTTCGTGATTTGTTTCTTTGAAGCGTCTATCCAAATCTTGTTGTATTAATTCCCAAATTGCATAGCCATAAGGGCGAATGATCATACATCCTTTTAAGCTAGAGTATTCAGTTAAGTCTGCTTTTTTTACTACATCGGTGTACCATTGAGGGAAGTCTAATTCCATATCAGTAATGGATTCAACTAATTTTTTATCCTTTGCCATGATTGTTCCTCCTAAAAATAATGTATGTGTATTTTATGTGTCGAGACTATCGTATATCTACAAAGAAAATATACTTATAACCGACGGTTTGCAAGCAAACTTTTATTTTCGGTGGGGGCTTGCTACCTCCGCTAAAAATAAAAGAACGAACCCACCACCTTAGAGGTAGGGGAATTCTTCATGTCGGTTAAAACAGTGTTTTTTTATTTGAGCATAAAAAAAGACTCAAATCCCTCTGAAAAAGGGACCAAAGTCAAATCGGCGGTGCCACCCTAATTGACGGAAAATTCCGCCCGCTTTAAGCTGTTAACGCCAGCTACGCCGTATTTTCCCTACGGAACTCAAAGGTAGGTTCAAAAAGGTTTGCCAAGGCTTGCATCAACCGCCTTTTTTCTAGAGGCAAGAGCACTTTTCTACTATTCCTTATCACTGTTTTTTTCTATTACTATCATAAACCGAAAAGAAATGCTCTGTCAAGAGGAAGGTGCTTTATTGAGTATTTTTTGATAGTATTTATAATAGATGGAAAGGATAAAGGTAGATATTTAGAGATATTTGTTGTATTATTAAAATAACTTTATTTTGTCGCGTATAGAAAGATTAGAGGTGAATGATGAAAAAGTTACTTGTTGTAGTGGATATGCAAAAAGATTTTATAGATGGCTCTTTGGGAACCAAGGAGGCAGAGGGAATTGTTGATCGTGTGGTAGATAAAATTAGCCAATATCCAAAGGAAAATATTATTGCTACCAGGGATACCCATGAACAAAATTATTTGGAAACACAAGAAGGGAAAAACCTACCAGTTCTTCATTGTGTTAGAAATACCAAAGGGTGGGAATTTGATCAAAGAATTGCACAAGCTTTAAATGGGGCAACCATCATTGACAAACCGGCTTTTGGCTCTGTAGAATTAGCAGAATTGTTATATCAAAAATGGAACGAAGATGAATTTGAGGTGGAATTGGTTGGCCTTTGTACCGATATTTGCGTTGTTTCCAATGCGATTATGTTAA
>JBKEAS010000338.1:0-1646 GCA_047972635.1 Anaerotignum sp. | reverse complement strand
ACCTAGTCCCCTACAAAAAGGTTGTTGGGATATTGAACTAAAGTATGTATTTGAATACACTTTAGAATTCCGCCGCGCAGATGGCAATGTCATCGGCTGTATCGAAGCTACAAATAGCTATAACTTAAAATTGACATTATTTGGTGCTTCCGAAACAGAAGTTACCACTGTAACTGACCTAGTTGAACGCTTTGGTAACTCCAAAGGTGGTCCTTATTGTACCGCCGAAGGTACAGCATTGGCCTTATCCGCAGATTTGGTATATCCATGTTGTAGCAACAGCTGCGGTTGTGGCTGTGGATCTAACTGTGGATGTGGTTGTGGCGGGCACCATGGTTATGACCACGGCTATGACCACGGCTGCGATCATGGCTGCCACCATAATGGCAATGGCAACACTGGCAACGGCAACAATTCCTTTATCGGAGATCTTACAACAAGTGCCCCAATCGCCGTTAATGTCACACTTGGTTTGTTCACAATCGTAAAACTATTCCGCAATGTTAATATGATGGTAGAAGTTTTGGACAATTGTGTTCCTGAAGCTGCAACGGCTCCTACTTCTAATAACCCTTGTGGCAACTTCGAATCCATGTGTTTCCCTATGAATATGTTCTCCCCTACAGAAGAACCCAAGCCTTGCTGTAGTTTTGGTTCTTCTTACGGTTCTCCTCAGTGATGTAAGAAACACATCGTGTTATTTGGCAGTAAAAGGGCTGACTAAGATATGTAAAACTCTTAATGATAATTTTTTCGGATAGAGGTGTAATTCTTCTCGTCCCCATTTTTTCTAGCTACCTAAGGTAGCCTAGTAGCTAGAAAAATGTTAAACTTATCAAATCTTGTATCATGCAGTCTGTAATACAAAGGTTACCTTGTGACATGAAATGCATATAAAAAAATTCCACAATGTTACAAAATATGTTGTCAAAACAGTAAAACAACCTCTCAATAGAGAGGTTGTTTTACTGTCATTTCTCACGCATCAAAACGTGCGTGAAATTGCCCTACATATAGATGTCTTGATTAGATTTTTCAACTTTATGGTTTCCATCAGCAATTGGATCTAAATTTTTTTGCTTTAAATCTCTGGAGAGTGAACAGTGTCTCCTAAAATAATACAATGATTTATCAAAAATATATAAATTCCATTATTATATTTTTTCCACACTGAAATTTCTCCAAATCAGCATTTTAACATTTTTTTGCAAAATTACTGATTTAATTGTAAAAATTATACGTCTTCTTTACTTAAAACTTCATTTACAAATACATCAACCAAACCAGGTTCAAATTGAGTACCCTTACATCTAATAAGTTCCTCTATTGCATCTGTTTTAGGCATTGCCAAACGATAACTTCTATCGCTCGTCATGGCGTCGTAAGTGTCAGTAATAGCAATGATTCTTGAAGCTATTGGAATTTCTTCGCCTTTTATCCCTCTAGGATAACCAGATCCATCCCATTTTTCATGGTGGGATAAAATACTTTCAGAAATTTCTTTCATGTTTTCAGAGGCTTTTACTATACGGTAGCCAATTTCAGAATGTTTACAAATTTCTTCGTATTCTTTTCCTGTTAACTCACCAGGTTTATTTAACAAATTTTCTGAAATACCTATTTTACCAATATCATGTAAAAGTCCC
>JBKEAS010000329.1:0-7321 GCA_047972635.1 Anaerotignum sp. | reverse complement strand
TTTCAATCAAAAACCCAATAGAATGAAGATATCGCCTTACATAAGGCAAATCACTTTGGGGTGCCAAAATCAATTCCTTTAACGACGCCACCACCTCTGGGCTATCTTCTAATATACGAATGGTTAACATTCCGCCCATACCCGCAATGACTGCCGTCTCGGCTTCCCCTACCTCTAAAGGAGATAACCCACTGCCCAAACGAGTTTCAATATAATCTTCGGCACAAAACAGCGCAATATTTTCAGAAGCCTTTGCAAGAGGGCCTTTTCTTACATCACAGGCAAAGGCTTTTGTTATCTTTTTTTGTTTATATAAATATATGGGCACATAGCCATGATCCGTTCCAATATCTGCCACCAAAGGATAGGAAACCAAAGCCGAAACAGCTTGAAGTCTTTTTGAAATATCCATAGTCCTTACCTCACTTGTCAAAGTTTATTCCACTTCTGATAAATTTACCACGTTTTATCTAAATTTTCCATACCATTTAAGCCCCAAGGTCAAGAGAAAGGTCAAGGAATTAAGACCGCGGACTTCGCCCACACCCACGATCTTTTTGCAAAAAGCTCGACCAAAAACCTCTAAAAGCTGCGATGATTAACAGCTTTCTTATAAAAAAATAGCGGGCGAAAATAGAAAATTTCGCCCGCTTCTTTGTTATTCCAAATAATCTTTCAATTTTTTGCTACGGCTAGGGTGTCTTAATTTTCTAAGTGCCTTTGCCTCAATCTGGCGAATACGTTCACGGGTAACATTAAATTCTTTGCCCACTTCTTCAAGCGTCCTTGCACGTCCATCATCCAAACCAAAACGCAAGCGTAGCACCTTTTCTTCCCTTTCGGTTAATGTATCCAACACTTCAATGAGCTGTTCTTTCAATAAAGTAAAGGCTGCCGCCTCTGCCGGAGCAGGAATGTCATCGTCAGGGATAAAATCTCCCAAATGGCTATCTTCTTCCTCGCCAATTGGCGTTTCCAAGGAAACTGGTTCTTGTGCAATTTTCATAATCTCACGCACTTTGTCCTCTGACATCTGCATTTCCACTGCCAATTCTTCCGCCGTCGGTTCACGGCCTAATTCTTGTAGCAACTGTCTGGAAATACGGATCAATTTGTTGATTGTTTCAACCATATGCACAGGAATACGAATGGTTCTTGCTTGATCGGCAATGGCACGGGTAATCGCCTGTCTAATCCACCATGTTGCATAGGTACTAAATTTATAGCCCTTATGGTAGTCAAACTTTTCAACCGCTTTGATCAGCCCAAGGTTACCTTCTTGTATCAAATCTAAAAACAGCATCCCACGACCTACATAACGCTTTGCAATACTAACAACCAATCGCAAATTCGCTTCTGCAAGTTTTTTCTTCGCTTCTTCATCACCAAGCTCCATCCGTTGTGCAAGGTCTACTTCTTCCTCCGCACTTAACAAGGGAACTTTACCGATTTCCTTTAAGTACATACGTACAGGATCATCTATATTGATACCCTCAGGCAATGACAAATCCAGATCCTTTTCTGCTTCATCTTCCGCATCAATGTTACCCAAAACATCAATTCCTTGTGACTCTAGATACTCATAGATACGGTCAATTCGGTCGGGGTCAAGATCCAAATCCGCCAAATGATCCATGATCTCTTTATATTCTAATACACTTTTTTTCTTCTTACCAATTTGTACCAGTTCTTCCAAACGGGTCAATAACACAGCTTCTTCGACGGATTTCAATGCAATCCTTCCTTTCTTTGCTCTTGTAGTCTAACCACACTATATTGTAATATGCAATGAAGCCAGCATTTTTTTGGCTTCCATTAAACTTTGTAAATCCTCTGCCGTAGTGGCAGTGGCTGTCATTTTGTCAATCTTGGTTCGTTTTAGCAATTTAATTGCTTCATTTATCGCCTTTTGCAAATCTTCTTTATTTTCGGCCGGCAATTGGATTGCAAAAATCTCTGTGACCTGTTTTTGCTCGGCTGAGTTTTCAAAATAGCTCACAAGCTCTGCAGGAAACACATTACCAACATCTTCCCATAACGTACCAATCACCCGAAAAACACGGTAATATAAATCTTCGGTAAAATCTTCTTTATCCAAAGCAACAACCAATGTTTCATAAATATTTTGTCCCGATGCGGCAAAAAACAAAATACTCCTTTGGGCTTCCATCAGCCCTTTTTCTTGATACCGCCCCAAACTGCTAGGCTTTTGGTTTAATTGTCGCCTTTTTTCAGCTTCTTTTTGAAAAGCGTCATCTACTTTTTTCACACGCTTATCAATTTCGCTGCGGATCGCTTCTTCTTCAACCCCTGTCATACGGCTTACTTCGCTAGCATAAACATTCCGTTCAATGGCATTATCGAGCTTTGAGAGAATGTCCGCAGCTTCTGTTGCAAATCGTACCTTATGCTCTGGGTTTGTTAAGTTATATTTTCTTTGAATACAAGCTATCTCAAAAGAAATATAATGCACCGCATTTAGCAATAATTTTGAAAACGCTGCTGCCCCATTTTCTTTGATATAATCATCAGGGTCCTTGCCATTTGGCACCTGCGTTACACGCACACGAAATCCATTTGAGGTCAAAACCGGAATTGCCCGAAGCGTGGCATTTGTTCCCGCTTCGTCGCTATCATATAGAAGAATCATATCTTCTGCAAATTTTTTTAAGGTGCGTGCATGCTCTTGGTTAAAAGCAGTACCTAATGCCGCCACCACATTATGAAACCCCGCTTGGTAAAGAGAAATCATATCCATATAGCCTTCTACCAAAATCAGTTCTTTTTTTCTGGCTGCCTTGGCAAAATTCAAACCATATAAATTTCTGCTTTTACTAAACAATATTGTTTCTGGCGAATTTAAGTATTTAGGTTCTCCCTTTCCAATAATACGCCCACCAAAGCCTACCACTCTGCCCTGCGGATCAAAGATTGGGAACATCAGTCTATCTCGAAAACGATCATGATACCCATTTTTATCCTTGTTTTCAATAACAAGCCCACTTTGTAGCATATCCCCTATGGAATATCCTTTTTCTTTCAAGTGCTCAAACAAAGCATTTCGCCCATCAGGTGCATAACCCAAACCAAATTTACGGCTTATATTTATTCCAAGCTTTCTGTTTTCTATATAGGTACGAGCAGTCATGCCCGCATCGCCTTGCAAGGTGTCATAAAAAAATCGACCTGCCACATTATGAATTTCAAACAACCTTGTCTTTAATTGTTCCGCCACAACAGCCTGTGCACTTTTTTCTGGTTCTGGTAAGGCCATGTGGACACGCTCGGCCATTTTTTTTAATGCCTCTGGGAAATCACAATTTTCCATCTCCATCAAAAAACCAAACACATTTCCAGCAGCACCACAGCCAAAACAATAATAAAACTGCTTTTCGCTATTGACCGAAAAAGAAGGTGATTTTTCATTATGAAACGGGCAAAGCCCAAAATAAGAACCACCTTTTTGTTTTAAAGGAACGTATTGAGAAATCACTTCAACGATATCGTTTTGTAAACGAACTTCCTCGATTATTTCACGTGGATACCGCATCCAATTTCACCTACCTTTTCCCCCATTTTTCTAAAATTACAAAAGGAAGTGAACCTTTACCTGCACTTCCCTCTCAACTTTAATAATTCGACAGAAACTTCAAAACTCCTTTTACATTACTGTATTTTGTATATATGCCCAAAAAAATATAAAAAAATGACATGGTTTTGAAAAAATAGTATCCTTTTTCAACGCTTATTCCATTCTTTCGGGGTAAATGTATCATTTTTTAATGCTTATTCCACTCTTTTGGGATAAATATTTCCTTATACTTGCTTACAGCAAAGCGATCCGTCATGCACGCAATATAATCACAAACCACCTGCCATAAAGGATCCCCCTCTTGTAACAGTTGAAGAAATTCTCCCTCCATCACATCAGCATGGGTCATATAATATCCATATAAATCTCCAATTATTTTTTCCACCTTTGTATGCTCTTCTTGGGCAACTTCATTCATATAAACCTTTTCAAACATAAATCCCCTTAAATGGCTCAAGGTTTGTTTCATTTCATTGCTCATACAAATGCTATCTTTTCCAGTGCTATTTGAAATGGTGTCTCTGATCATGGCATTGATGCGACTACTGGATGTAGTCCCAATTAAAGAAACAATCTCTACAGGGATATCGGTTGGCTCAAGCATACCCGCTCGCACTGCATCATCTATATCATGGTTGGTATATGCAATTTTATCGGAAAGCTGAACAACCTGTCCTTCTAATGTTTGGGGGCTACCGCTCGTGCGGTGATTTAAAATGCCATCTCGCACCTCCCATGTTAGATTTAAGCCTATGCCGTCTTTTTCTAACCGATCTACCACTCGCAAACTCTGCTCATTATGAGAAAACCCTCCATGTGCCTGACACAGTTTGTCCAATTCTCTCTCTCCGGCATGACCAAAAGGGGTATGTCCCAAGTCATGTCCCAGTGCAATCGCCTCCGTCAAGTCCTCGTTTAGACTTAACGCCCTTGCGATGCTTCTTGCAATTTGTGCAACCTCCAAAGTATGGGTTAGGCGTGTGCGATAATGATCCCCTTCCGGAGAAATAAAAACTTGTGTTTTATGCTTCATCCGGCGAAAAGATTTACAATGAATAATACGGTCTCTATCTCTTTGAAAATCTGTACGAATATCACATTTTTCCTCTAACTTTTCTCGACCTTTGGTTTGGATACTCTTTTTTGCATATTGACCAAGAATTTTTTCCTCAAATTCTTCTTGTAAAAGTCTCAGTTCCACACGATCCCTCCTTTGTCTTGCCAACTTGAATTCATTTTATCCTCTTACTTAAATAATACGACGGATTCAACAAAAATCCTCTTTTTCCAAGGATAAAGGATTGTTCATCGGACAAAAAAAGTCCTATATGACTATTCGTTTTATCAGAAAAACAGATATCCACTCGCTTACGCTACGTCCATACTATTTGGATATCAAATATTTCACCAAAACAATTGTTTTTTTGCGTGAGACAACCTAATCGTTTTTTCAACAAAAAAACCATCTACAAATCTATAGATGGTTTTCGCATTTTTAAAAAGCGTGTAAAACCCAACAAGGATCATTACTCGGATATCTTTTCTCCCCCCAAGTATTCTACATACCTTTTTCCTCTGACTTGCACAAATTTCTTTTCCGGATAACGCAATGCCGTCAAATATCCACCATAAACACACCCCTGATCAATATCTACTGTATGGTTAATGATGGTTGGTTTTTCTACAACGGTATGTCCATACACAACAAATGGCTCCCCACGATATTCCGCCGCCCAGTCCAGCCTAATCGGTCTACCACTCAATTCAAATGCACCCGTTGTTTCGCCATACAAACACACCGCTCGAATTTTGTTCGAAAACCACCCCATAGACTCCTCACGCAAACCACCATGCACTATCGCTAACCTTTTTTTATCTAGCAAAAGATAATAGCATTGGGTTTCATAACAGTGCATATAGCGATTACGAAATGCAATCTTTGCTTCTTTTGTGAGTTCTTCATATTCCGCCACCGTGTTCTCTAACCCATGAGAAAGGCGACCTTTATTTACCAAAAAATAACGATATAGCTTATTACAATGATTTCCATGAACCCAAAATCCACCACCATATGTCACCTGATCCATCCAAAATTCTAACGTCAACATATTTTTCGGGCCTTTGTCTGCAACGTCCCCCACAGAGATTAACTTTCTGCCTTTTGGATGGACATATGCTTGTCCTTTTTTTTCGTAACCCAATGTCGTTACCAATTCTATCAACTCATCATAGCAACCATGCACGTCGCCTATAATATCAAATTCATTTTCTTTAAACTCTAAAATACGGAAGCTTCGTTCTCGATGTTCCTTCATATCATCATTTCACTCCTTGCCTTCTTTACTACTATATCACAAAAATCACCCCCGTAAAAAAAATTAAGAAAATATTCACTATTTCATCATATATTTTAAACAACAACAAAACGGAGGTATCGTCTATGTATCATAGTTCAAATTTGCCATTTCCTTTTTCTTCTTGTCTTTCAAGCAGAAATGCAAACCACCACAACATATCATCGCCCACTTCTCGCGAAGGGCAACCTGCAAGGCAAGCATATCATCATCAAGAAGCACATCTTCAAAAAAAATCACTAATCCAAGAAGAAGTGTCCATTCAAAAAGAAGCCAATCTTTACGTAGAAATAACTAAGACCTCACAAGAAACAACAAAAAACAATACGCAAAACCCCGATCCAGCCTTTGAGGCAAAAGAAAACCAGAGGTCATCTTATCGTGATCAATCCACCTGCTCTTGCAACAACGCAAGCCAGATGCCCGTTCTCATACTTGCCCTTTGTTTACTAAAAGGTATGTAATGAAAAAGCGAAAATCATGATTATTGATTTTCGCTTTTTCATTACATACCTTTATCATATGTCTCTATATTTATATACAAATTTCTTCCTTATTATTCTCCACCTCACTTTCTTTACAAAACAAATGACGGCACCTACGTTTAATCGTAAATACCGCCAAGTTATGCACCTAGGATAGTTGAAATTTAATATCCAAGCATAGACATCATTTGCACCAATCGTTCCTGTTCTTCTTTTGGTAAAGTTGCTCCAACTGCAGCCAAAAGAACTTTTTGCTGTTCCTTTGGTAACTCTCCGCCTTGAGACAATTTGTCTCCATACTCTAAACAGACATCTAACAAATCCATTCCACTTTTGCCTCGGCTTTTTTCTGCCGCTTCTTTGATCAGTTTTAGTCTTTCGTCTCCCACCGCCTGTACTTCTGGTGTATCCCATCCTTTTTCCATCATTTCCCCTCCTTATATGCAAACATATCTCTCATTTGCATAATCTTAAGCATATTATCTAGTTGTGTTCTCTCTGACGGTTGTAAAAAAGGCTGTACCGCCCGTAGCATATTATGCCTTCTCGACACGGGGTCATCTTGCTTCTCTCTTGCCACAAGCGTCGTCCCCTCTAGCACACGTCTTAATTCCATCAAACGAACAATGACAAAAATATTCTTTTGAAATTCCAAATCCAAAAATGGAATTGCAGAAAACAAAATGTTTTCTCCCCGCTCACTTCCAAATGGTGATTCTGGTGCCGAAGCCTCTTTCATCTCAATGTCTTGCGGTTTTTGTATTTGCGCATTTCCAAAAAGACGGCGAAGTCGTTCTATTCTTTCAAACATTTGCACAGCATCGCTTCCGTCTGACCCCACCATTGCCGATAAAAGCTTCATCTGCTCATGACTTAGCTTTTCCTCCATT
>JBKEAS010000114.1:0-2544 GCA_047972635.1 Anaerotignum sp. | reverse complement strand
TCCAAAGAACAGTCATATTAGGCTCAGGTGCTGTTCCCAAATTTGTAAGTGTATGTAAATAACGGAATGAAGATTTTGTTGTCAGCGGCATACCATTGTTGCTAACACCACTAATGGCTTCCGTAACCCAAGTGGGATCACCGCCAAATAATTCATTATACTCCGGCGTTCTTAAATGACGCACCAACCTTAATTTGATAATAAACTGGTCAACCAATTCTTGCGCTTCTTTTTCAGTAATGGTACCATTTTTCAAATCTCTTTCAATATAAATATCCAAGAACGTGGATGTACGACCCAAAGAGATGGCAGCACCGTTATTTTCTTTTACACCAGCGAGGTATGCCATGTATAAAAATTGAACTGCTTCTTTGGCGTTCTTTGCGGGCTTACTTATATCAACACCATATTTTAAAGCCATAGAATGCATTTGTCGTAAAGCCTTAATCTGTGTGCTAAGTTCTTCTCTTAAGCGAATACGCTCATCGGTCATAGCACCATCGAACTCATCCAATTCTCTGATTTTATCTTGGATTAGAAAGTCAATTCCATAAAGCGAAACGCGTCTATAATCGCCAATAACACGACCACGACCATATGCATCAGGCAATCCGGTCAACAACCCAACATGTCTTGCAACTTTTGTTCTTTTTGGATATGCATCAAAAACACCTTCATTATGGCATTTTCTATAAGCATGAAAATTATTTTCTACATCCTCATTTAATTTATATCCATATTGTTCCAACGCAGAGGTTGTCATTTTTAAACCGCTAAACAAATTTACAATTCTCTTTAATGGTGCGTCTGTTTGTAGCCCAACAATTACTTCATTCTCTTTGTCGATATATCCTGGTGCAAAATTATCTATCCCCGAAGCAATATTTGTCTCAACGTCTAAAATGCCTTTTTTCATTTCTTCTAAGATAAGCTCATGGCTCTTATCCCATACTTTTTTTGTCTTTTCAGTTACACCTTCTAAGAAAGATGCATCTCCTTCATAAAGTGTGTAGTTTTTTTGTATAAAGCCCCGTACATCTATTTCTTCTGTCCAATTACCTACTTCAAATCCTTGCCATGCTGTTTTCATATGATCCACCCTTTCCAACTCAATTTTTAGTTTCTCTGTACCATCTGCTGAAGTTTCTTGGTCTTTTCTTTACACATAGGCAAGGTATCTTTAAGCGAATACGCCTTACCCATCCTATTATATTTTTCAACTCCCAATGTATGGTAAGGAAGCAATTCTATCTTCTCTACATTGGAAATATTTTTGATATATTCTCCTAGCCCTAAAATATGACTTTCCGAATCCGTCAAATCCGGTACCACTACATGCCTTACCCAAATAGGAGTTTTACTTCTTTGTACTTCTTTCAAAAAAGTTGTTGGTACCGAAATGTCTCCTCCGGTTAAATTCTTGTATTCCTCTTTTAAGTAATGCTTCACATCAAAGATAACCAAATCAGTATACGCTAAAAGTTCTTCATACGATCCATACCCATACCCGGCCGTGTCAAGGCAAGTGGAGATATTCTCCTTTTTGCAAGCCTTAAAAAGCTCTGTTAAAAACTCAATTTGCAAAAGTGGTTCTCCTCCTGAACAAGTTAGCCCACCCGTATCACCATAATAAGGCTGATATCTTTTTAGCATCTTAATGACTTCAGTAACACGCATTTCTTTTCCTGCTTGTACCTCAAAAGTATCTGGATTATGACAATACTTACATCGAAGATGACAACCTTGAAAAAAAAGAACTGTTCTAATTCCAGGGCCATCCACTAAACCCATTGACTCTACAGAGTGTATCCTACCGCTTTGCACATAAACACCCCTTTTCATACAATTTTCATTTTTAGAAAACAAAAAAGCCGACTATCTGGGCAAAATTGCCCAGACGGTCGGCTAAACTACGATTATACTTCACGTGGTCAACCCACTGTTCCGTCAGTCATATAATCTACAAATTCATACTAACATAGTCTAATTTTGTTGTCAAGATATTTTCTATCAATCATTTGTACTATATTTTTCATCTCCAAAACCCGTTGCATCTTCCATACTTTCGACATTTTCAAATACAACTCTAATATCTTCTCTTGCACCAAAAACAACCACAGTGTCATTTTTGCATAGTATTGTCTCTGCCATTACATTTTCAATCACAGTATCCTCACGCTTTATTAATAAAACAACAATATTATATTTTTGTTTTAGCATCGTATTCTTGAGCATAGTGTTTTCAAAATCTGACGGCAAATTTGTCAAATAAACCTCCGCCATAACCGCCCCACCATATGTATCTATAATAATCACAGGGTTCGATTTTTCTCCAAACATGATACGATTTCCAATCTGTTCAATCTTTTCATCAAAACGATCTTTCAGCCATTTGGACCTTTGCATTCCCAATATAACAACAATAAAAACAGCAAGTATGACAATCCCTGAAATCACATGACTCAATTGCGACAATGTGAGTGCAAAAAAGATGTTTACAACCGATGCAACAATTGTAACGGTAAATGCATACCCAAAAATCAT
>JBKEAS010000009.1:0-5152 GCA_047972635.1 Anaerotignum sp. | reverse complement strand
GATTAACTCTCTATCTTTTTTCATTTCTTCAGTTTCCATTCTCAGAACTCTCCTCTCCAATCAGTTTTAATCTAATCATTTTTTAATTTTTTCTATTTTACTTTGCAAACACTCTAAAAGTATTATAATGTTCGACAATTTAAATATATCATGTATATTCTAAGTTCAAAATCTAAGATGAATTAACTATAGCAATCTTGTCAACTCACCATTATTTTGCTAACCATCTTATCAACTCACCAACTCAATAACCGTATTGACCGATGACTTTTCAAATTCACCAATCTTGGATAACTTCCCTTAAAGTAAAAATCCGTGATTATCCTTCCGGCTTATTACCAGACCTCAAATCACGGAAAGCCTTTATTTGCTTATATTATTACACGCTTACTTCTCTAACCTTGATATCAATACAACCGTCTCAACGTGTACAGTCCTTGGGAACATGTCCATCAATTTTACCCGTTTTACTTCATATCCTGCCTGTTGGAAAATGACCAAATCTCTTGCCAAGGAAGTAGGCTTGCACGAAACGTAGATAATTTCTGGTGCATCAAAGCCGATGATTTTCCCGATGGTTTTTGGATGAATGCCATCCCTTGGCGGATCCACAATGATTAAATCAGGTTTATCCACTAGCTCATCTACTTTTTTAAGCACGTCTCCGGCGATAAAAGAACAGTTTGTTAGGCCATTTCTTATGGCATTTTCGTTGGCAGCAACAACGGCTTCTTCAACCAACTCGATCCCTACAACTTTTTTGGAACCGCCGTCCGCCATGATTTGTCCTATGGTGCCTGTACCACAATATAAGTCAAAGATCATTTTGTTTGAAATATCACCTGCAAATTCTTTCACGATAGAGTATAACTTTTCAGCACCTTTTGTATTTGTTTGAAAGAAAGAATACACGGAGACTTTAAATTCTAAATCAAACAGTTTTTCTATAAAGTAATCTCTGCCGTAAAGAATATTCATTTCGTCGCTACGAACCACATCTGCAACGCTATCGTTAATGGAATGAAGGATGCCGCAAAGGGAACCGCTGAGGGGCAAAGTCAAAAGCATATCTTTATATTCTTGTGTGGAAAAGGGGACTTCTTGGCTTGTGACCAAGTTGACCAAAATTTCGCCTGTAGCAGTTCCTTTTCTAACCACTAAATGACGTAAAGAGCCATCATGGCGTAACTTGTGATAAAAAGGAATATTTCTTTCTTGAAAAAATGTCAAAGTGGCTGATATGATTGCCAAATAGTCTGTGTCAATAATATTACAGTCTTTTAAAGATACGACTTCATAATGGCTCATACGTTTTCGCATACCTAGTGCCAAATCGCCACCTTTTTCTTCGTCGCCGAAGGAAAATTCGCATTTATTGCGATATTCTTTTTCTGAGGGTGCAGGAATGATGCCTTCCCAGCTTTCTATTTGAATATTTTCTTGGTCAAGTAGGCGTTTTACTTGACGTTCCTTTAATTTCAGCTCTTCTTCGTGGCGCAGGCTTTGGTAGGTACATCCGCCACAGAGGTTATAGTGAGAACAAAGGCCGTCTTGTTTTTCAAAAGGAGAACATTCTACAACAGATTGTTGTCTAGCTTCGATACCACTGCTTCTTTTTTTAATAATTTGAGCTTGGACGGTCTGCCCAGGAATGCCATTTTTTACAATAACCTTTTCACCATCAATAAAACCATAGGCTTTATTTGGGAAAATAACATCCTCAATGTGAATGGTGATAATGTCTTTTTTTTTCATAACTTCTCCTCCGAAAGTAGTTCGATTTTGTTTGTATTCAAGTTTAATCTATGTTATACTATTCCAGTAATTTAAAATTCTGAACGGGAGTGTATAATGCAATGTCTGAAAAATTAGAAGTAGGCAGTATCGTAGAAGGAAAGATTGTTCGCATTAAACCTTTTGGTGCAATTGTTTCTTTAGGCTCCGTACAAGGGCTAGTGCATATCTCTCAAGTTGCCAACAGCTTCGTACAAGATATCAACGACCATATAAAAGTCGGGGATCTAGTAAAGGTTAAGGTTATTTCAATTGATGATGAAACCCATAAAATTGCTTTATCTATTCGGGATGCTTTACCTAAGGAAGAACGTCAGCCTAGGGATGAAAAGCCTTTTCGAAAACCAAATCAGACACAAAAGCCTAAACCTCCAAGCCCTGCAGAGGAGTTCTTCCGTCCTCAAGCATCCGCAAATGCTACCTCGGCTTTTGAAGATAAAATGAAGGAATGGGCAAAGCAATCAAATGAGCGTCATACTAGTTTGAATAAGCGAGCAAACAAACGCTCTTACTGAAATAGTGCTTATATATCTTACCACGAAACTGTTGTGGATGCAATAAACAGACGGCACGTGGGAGGGGAATGTCATGTCAATGTATTTTATTGCGGGTATATACTTTTATGCTCGTGGTGTGTTTGCCTTGTTTGGGCAGACTACTTTTTATACGAAACGTGTATTGGATTTAATAGAGCCTGAAAATTTGCTATTATACCTAAAGACAACTGGTGTTTGGCATATGGTAGCAGGAACAATTTTTGTTGGGAAAGTTTTGATGGACATTTTGTTTCCTCAAAGTAAGATGGTTTTGGCTATTTTCCTTGCGTTATTGTTTGTTTGTGTTTACTTTCTTGCTCGATGTAATGAGCGGTTTACAAAGAAATAGAAAAAAGGTCTTCTTGCGTTTGCAAGAGGGCCTTTTATGATTATAAAAAAGAAATTTTAGCATTGTTTTTGGATTGGAAAATGGAAATATTTGTTTATATTGAAAGACTATATACGGATATAAGTGGAAAAATTCCTTTGTATTTTATAAAACAGGGCAAGGGATAATCAACAAAAAAATAGAAGCATTTTTTGAATGGTACTGGTATTTTGTTAGAGAGTGCTGTATGACATAGTCTAAAGTGCATAAAAAAATATAGTTTGAAACATAGAATTGGTCATTATAGATAAATATAAGGTTGGAAATTAGTATACTATGTCGAATAACAAAAATAAAAAATGTTGACAATAAAAAAATATTGTATTATGATTAGTTCAATTTCAAACACAAAGACATTGAAGAGAAGAGTAGTGAGCGGATGCTTTTGCAGAGAGTCCTTATTTGGTGAAAGAGGATAAAGATATGCTTGTGAAGATGGTCTTGGAGTTGCATGGTCGAATTAATTTAGATCGTGACGGGTACACCCGTTATAGTGGTAGGGTATCATCCATAGATATGGACGTACTTGTTAAGGTTTGTTTTGTGAGAAACAGATAAAATTAGGTGGTAACGCGAAGCTTTGCTCTCGCCCTAAATGATTTGATTAAATTATTTGGGGTGGGAGCTTTTTTATTTCGCAGAGTTTGCTTTATTAGGCAAGGAAGGGAGAAATATATGATTCAATTAGAAAAAGTAAGCAAAACCTTTCATGCGGGTGGCAGACAGGTTGATGCGGTGGTTGATGTTAGTTTGAACATTGAGCTTGGAGAAATTTTTGGGATTATAGGATTTTCTGGGGCAGGAAAATCTACATTGGTAAGGTGTATCAATCTTTTAGAAAGACCAACAGCAGGAAAAGTAATCGTTGATGGGGTTGAACTAACGGGACTGCCGGAAGTTCGATTGAGAGAAGAAAGAAGAAAAATTGGTATGATTTTTCAACACTTTAATCTCTTGCGTTCTCGTACGGTTTATGATAATATTGCATTTCCATTGAAAAAAAGCAATTTATCTAAGACGGAAAAGCATGAAAAAATACTATCATTACTAGAACTGGTTGGACTTAGCGACAAAATAGATGCTTACCCATCACAGCTTTCTGGTGGACAGAAGCAAAGGGTCGCCATCGCTAGAGCATTGGCAAATGATCCGAAGGTTCTGCTTTGTGATGAAGCAACAAGCGCTCTGGATCCTCAGACAACAAAATCTATTTTAAATCTTTTGAAAAAAGTAAATAAAGAATTGGGTATTACCATTGTTTTGATTACACATGAAATGACGGTGGTAAAAGATATTTGCGACAGAGTTGCGATTATGGAAAATGGTCAAGTTGTAGAAGATGGTGAAATAGGCGCTGTGTTCTCTTATCCTAAGAAAAAGTTAACACGTGATTTTATGGATACAGCAAATAATATAAACAAAATTTACGAGTTGTTAGAGGCTGATCACGAATTGACAAGGATTAAAGAGGGTGAAAAATTAGTATTGCTCACCTATTCAGGTGGAAATGCCGGCGATCCAATGATTTCTTATTTGGCAAAGGAGTACGGTGTTCAAGCGAATATTATTTTTGGAAATGTGGATATCTTAAAGAATGCAGCTATTGGAAAGTTAGTTGTTGTGCTGGGTGGCGAGGTGGAAAATTTGCAAAAGGCAATCGAACATATCAAGGAACGTCAAGTTGTGTTGGAGGTGATTAAGGAATGAGTTTTTTATATAAAATCGCACCAAATTTAGAGTATTTAGGTCAAGAGTTAATAAAATGTATGTTTCAAACATTCCATATGCTTTTTATTTCAGGTTCCATTGCATTTGTACTAGGCTTAGCATTAGGATCAGTGTTGATTGTTACGAAAAAAGGCGGAATTTTACAAAATGTGTTTATATACAAATTGTTTGATAAGGCAATAGATATCATTCGATCCGTTCCTTTTATCATATTGATGGTACTTTTAATTCCATTAAGTCGTTTGATTGTTGGCACGGGTTCTGGTCTTGAAGGCTCTTATGTGGCATTGGTTGCCGGGACAGTTCCTTTTTTTGCAAGACAGGTTGAAACGGTTTTGTCGGATGTGGATAAGGGACTAATCGAGGCAAGCGAAGCAATGGGATTTAGCCCGATGGAAATTGTTTTTAGTGTTTACCTAAAAGAAAGCATTCCTGGCATAACCCGTGTAACGATGATTACTTTTGTAAGTTTAATTGGTATCACTGCTATTGCGGGCGCCATCGGAGCAGGTGGTTTGGGAGATTTTGCAATTCGCTATGGCTACCAAATGGGATATAGAGATATGATTTGGGTAACGACGATAATCATTTTATTGCTTATTAGTGTTATTCAGTTTATTGGCAATATTATTATTAGAAAAACAACACATTAAGTAGGCTCTTAAATGATAAAACATTTTAAGCATATAATAACCAAACAGAAAAA
>JBKEAS010000084.1:0-16809 GCA_047972635.1 Anaerotignum sp. | reverse complement strand
GCCGTTTCTACGCATTCTTTCTAAATGATCCATAAAAAGGTTGCATACTTCTTGCCCTCTTTCTCCAACTCCAGAAAAAGCACAAAATGCATACTCCTCGCCACTAAAATATGCGACACCCATCGGTTCAGCCAAATATTTTTTTTCATATGCCTCTTTATAAAACAGACTACTTTCTCCAACCAAGGCGTCCATTAAAATCCCCATAACTATTCGCTGTTCAAACCTGTTCTGCGTGATGGGTGTCATCTTAATTCCGATTTGAAAAATCGGTCTGGTAATACCAAGCTTTCTTTCTATATAACTTTCCTTCACCTCACTAGGCTCTCGGTCGAACAGTGGTTTGGAACCCACTTTTTCCTTTTTCATCATCCCCACACTCTCCATCACCTTCCGTATGGGAATATCACCACCACAAATCAAACTAAAACGATCTGGTGTATACAAGCAATCATATGCCTGCCTTAAAACCTTGTAATTGATTTCCTTAATAGACTTATGATCGCCCGCAATCGGGATACGCACAGGGTGATTGTGATACATCGCTTGTAGTAGCTGATAGTATACCACCCAATCAGGGTCGTCATCGTACATTGTAATTTCACTATCAATAATACTTTTTTCCTGTTCCGTTTCTTCCTTCAAAAAATAAGGATTTTGCACAAAACTTAAAAGCAAACGTAAGTTTTCGAAAAAATTTTCATGACAACTAAAATAGTAAACTGTCTTTAAAGGATCTGTAAATGCATTTGCCGAAGCGCCTTGCTTGCTAAAGGCTGCAAAAGCATCGCCCCAACTTTGTCTAAAAAGTCTATGCTCGATAAAATGTGCCGTTCCTTCCGGAAATGTCTGTGGTCCTTTCCCATCGCTTCCGTCACTAAGCAAAAAATTAGACCCCGCCTTTACCACAATCGCTGCCATCTTTTCGCCGTAATTCGGCATAGGAATGAAATAACAATCCATGCCCGATGGCGTTTTCCGCCAAACCACACCATCTTTATCGGTTTCATTATTTTTCATTCTTTGTCCCCTCCTCACTGCTTAACATATATATGGTTCTTAATCTTGTCCTGTTTGCCATACGGCATACATCTTCTGCTGTTACGTTGCGAATAAGGCGTAAAAAATGTTCTAGCCCACGTTCCCCTTCAACCAAAATTTGTTCAACCGAAAAATCCACCATGCCCCAAGGCTGGTCTGCTATGGTCTGAAACTGACGAAGTAGTGCTGTTTTTGCTTGCTCTAATTTTTTAGCTTCTACAACTTTTTCACTTAACTCATCCAGTGCCTTTAACGCACCTACAGCCGACTTCTTTGCATCTTTGGCTTGTATTCCTGTTTCAACAAACAAAAACTCCGTTAGCGGGTGGGTATAAGATTTTACATCATAACAAAGACCTTCTTTT
This sequence comes from Anaerotignum sp., assembly GCA_047972635.1. Lineage (GTDB taxonomy): Bacteria > Bacillota > Clostridia > Lachnospirales > Anaerotignaceae > Chakrabartyella. The sequence continues at coordinate 15,403 of JBKEAS010000084.1, read as the reverse complement.
TCTCGCAAATTTTGAAACAACAAAGAATCCGGATCCCCGCCAAAAAGTTGATTTAGTACCATCATGGTGGCATAACTGCGTTTGCCCCATTCCGCTTTGGTATCAAATGCCATCAAAAGCCTTGCCTGCTCCATGGTTGCCTTTTCTTTGATAAAAGTTGCCTCTTGGCTACACCTTGCTCCTTTATCCCTTGTTTCCTCTGGCACCACTTCGCCTTTAAAAAATTTTCGAAATACCGTTAGTTTCTTTTTTTCTTGTTCTTCTCCGCAAAAAAACACCTTTACCCCCGCATGTTCAATTATGCTAAGATAATGTTCGTGCAACGTCTTTGCTGTAATCTGCTCTAAATCCTCCACATACCCATCGGCAGAAATGCCAAGGGGAGTGTCCTTGGCCACTTCCTCCAGACAACGCTTTCTTGCATATTGGCGTTTATCATCTTTGATTGCAGAAATTCTTTTTGCCAAAACTTCTTTACGTCTTTTTACAATTTCTTCAACAAATCCTCCATTTTCTACCAAAGGTTCCATTGTCAATGCTTTCAGATACGCAATTGCCTCCTCAATATCCACCGTCTTTGCTGTTTCCAAAGAAAACAGCAATAACTGCCTATCGCCTTTTTTCACAATGGATACATTCCATAAGGCACCATACATCTCCTCCGCCGCAATGGCTAAACTTTGTGGGTTTGGATAAGCCTTGCAGCCTTCTTTCAAAACCTCTGCCAATAACGTAGTTTTCGTGACAGTCTCTCGTTTTAGGGGTAAATCAAAAAATAATACAAATAAATTTGTTTTAAACTTTGTTCCATCAAGCCAATAAATCCTGCACCTTGGTGTATTTCTTTCCAAAGAATACATTCTTTCACCTCATTTTCTGCGTTTTCAATTATTCTTTCCCAAAGGAAGAAAAATAAGCACAAAATCGTTTTTTTGAAAAATGCATATAAAAAAGTACCCTTTGTAAAGCAATGCTCCACAAAAGGTACTCTAAACATTCTATTATTTCCAAAATTCAAATTCCAAGCCATAAATGCGAACGGTATCCCCTTGCTCAATACCCTTTTCTTCTAAGGCTTCGATAATTCCTTTTTCTTTCAAATATTTCTGGAAGAAGGCAAAGCCTTTTTCTGTCTCAATACTTGTATATCCAATCATCTTCTCTACACCAACACCAGTTACAACAAAATATCCGTCGGCTTCTTCTTCGATTGTAAATGGATCTTGATCCACAGCAACCTCGTCGTATTCTTCATAATCTTCCTCGAATATGATATCTTCCGGATAATTTTTTAAAATTGACCCAACCACTGTAAGTAACTCGTCCAAGCCTGTATTGGTTGCTGCCGAAATAGGGAATACTTGGTATCCTTCTTTTTCATAAACCTCTTTGAGCCTCGCCACATTTTCTGCCGCTTCAGGGATATCCGTTTTGTTTGCAGCAATGACCTGTGGACGTTTTAACAGCTCAGGATTATATTCTTCCAATTCACGGTTGATTTTACGCACACTCTCAACCGGATCATCGCCCTCAACCCCTGCTGCATCCACCACATGGATAAAGACCTTTGTTCTTTCTACATGGCGTAAAAATGCGTGTCCTAAGCCAATGCCCTCACTCGCACCTTCAACCAAACCAGGGATATCAGCCAAAACGAATGTATCGCCATATCTACCTTGTACTACCCCTAAATTGGGAGAAAGCGTTGTAAAGTGGTAATTTGCTATTTTGGGGTTTGCATTGGTTACCATAGAAAGCAAGGTAGACTTGCCTACATTCGGGAACCCAATCAGACCTACATCCGCAATCAACTTTAATTCCAAAATTACGTCATACTCTTTGGCAATACGTCCTCTTTCAGCGTATCTAGGTGCTTGTCTGGTAGGGGTTGCAAAATGCTGGTTGCCCTTGCCGCCCTTACCCCCAAAAATGAGTACTTTTTCTTCGCCCGCTTTGTTGATATCCGCCATAACCTTGCCACTTTCCGCCTCACGGATAACAGTGCCAACAGGGACTTTTATGATAACATCTTCGCCATCTTTCCCAAAGCAATTTCTTTTTCCGCCATCTTCGCCACTTTGTGCTTTGAATAAGCGTTTAAAACGAAAATCCATAAGGGTATTTAGTCCTTCATCACCAACAAAAATGACGCTTCCGCCTTTTCCACCATCGCCGCCATCAGGGCCACCATGGGTAATGTATTTTGCTCTATAAAAAGAAACCATACCATTACCGCCATTGCCACCTTTGACGTGAATTTTGACTCTATCTACAAACATTACTTTCACCTCTTTACTCTTTGTTTCTATATCTTTGCAGTTTATAATTTTTGCACCTTTTTCGTCAAAAGCAAATCCGCTTTGCTTTTCACGAAAAAGGCTTCAAATGGTATCATTTGAAGCCTTCGCAATTCTTATTCAGCAATTTCGATAGGGTAAACAGAAACCTGTTTTTTGTCTCTACCTTTTCTTTCATATCTAACACGACCGTCAACCAAAGCAAACAAAGTATCATTACCACCTTTGCCTACATTAACGCCAGGGTGAATTTTTGTGCCCCTTTGTGTGTATAAGATATTGCCAGCCAATACAAACTGACCGTCTGCACGCTTTGCACCAAGTCTTTTTGCGTTAGAGTCACGACCATTCTTTGTGGAACCGCCACCCTTATGATGCGCGAAAAACTGAAGGTTTAATCTGAACATCACTACACCTCCTTATAATTCAAAGTAAGATACTGATTATATTCTGTCTCTATTGCCAACAAACCCATCTCCAACGTCTTAAGCAACAATTGGGTGTCGTGGTCTGTCATACCCTCTAAAGGGAAATGGATTTTAAGTAGCCCGCCTTTTTCTTCTTCCGCTTCAACACGAAAGGGTACTTCGGTAAACTGCTCAATCGCATTTAGCGTATTAAGCGTCAATACAGATACAGCCGAGCAAACAATATCCTCGCCTTTTTTTGCATATCCTGCATGACCGGTCAACTCAACTCCACAGATTTTTTTATCCCTACGATAAAGAATAACTTTTATCATAATTAGATAGATTTAATCTGTAATTTTGTAAAAGGCTGTCTATGGCCTTTTTTCTTGTGGAAGCCTTTTTTAGGTTTGTATTTGTAAACTACAACCTTTTTTGCTTTGCCATCTCCAATTACAGAAGCTGTAACTGCAGCACCTTCTACATAAGGAGCACCAACTTTAACGTCATCACCTTTTGCTAAAACAAGAACCTTGTCGAATGTAAAATCCTGACCAGCTTCTACGCTTAACTTTTCAACTGTGATCACATCACCTTCAGCAACCTTGTACTGCTTTCCACCTGTTTCAATAATTGCGTACATCTGAACACCTCCTCGCAATTTACTCGCCGAATGTGGTAACCAAAGCCTTTCTTTGATTTTACAGAACCTCTCCGTGCGGCTGAACATACTTCATAATAGTAGCACAGCAAAAAAACCATGTCAACTAAAACTATTCTATTTTTTGACTATTTTTATAGAAATTTAGGCTTTTTTTGTAGCTTTTTTCTTCGTAAGATTTCTTTCTGCTTTCTTGGCAAAACGAAAGTACATCTATTTCAAAATAAATTCATTTAAATCAACATACAAAACGCCATAGCATTGTACTACATAACACTAAGTTATGCATACCGGTAAAGCTACCTGTCATGTTTCATACGTCACACAGCCTTGCTATATTTCCTCTTTTTCATCCATTTCCAAAAATGCATCTTTAATCACACCATACCCATAACCCTTTCGTTGCAAAAATCCATACAATTGTTTTTTCTTCTTTTCATCAGGTGGCCAATCGCCCTTTGTCTTTTTTTCTAGCCACATCAAAACATCATCCATTTCAGAAAATTCTGTCTCTTCCAATATTTCCTCGCATATTTCTTTGGAAATCCCTCTTTGCAATAACTCCATCTGTAATGCATAAGCACTTTTTGGATTTAATCGCAAACGCTCTTTGATATATCTGCGGGCATACTCCCTGTCGTCGGTGTACCTATACTTTGATAAAAATGCAAGCACTTCCTCTACAACCGTTTCAGAAAATTCACTTTCTTGCATTTTTTGCAAAACCTCTTTCTGCGTTCTCATTTTATATCCGATAAATCTTAACGCAACACTTTGTGCTTGTTCATATATCAAACTATTTTGAATAAAAGTGACTGTTTTTTCAGCAACTTCCTTTCCTTCTTTTATCCCAAAATACTCCATATCTTGTGGTAGGAGTGCAAAAAAATATACCCCATCAATATAAATATTATATTTAGCAGGATCTCTCTTTTGCGGTGTAACATTTGTTACCAACATATTGGTTCATCCCCCTCCCTTTTCTACGAAATACCCCGTATCCTTGTTTTGTTGCTATACAAAATAATCAAAGATTTTTCTGCAAAGTCCTGCATAAAAACCGAACCACTCCTTGCTTCGTCCGGCAGCTTCTTGCCGGTCTACTCCACTTCGTGTCGCACTAATCAAAGATTTTTCTGCAAAGTCCTGCATAAAAACCGAACCACTCCTTGGTTCGTCCGGCAGCTTCTTGCCGGTCTACTCCACTTCGTGTCGCACAAATCAAAGATTTTTCTGCAAAGTCCTGCATAATAAAAACCGGCTATTTTTCAATAGTCGGTCAAATATTTGCGTTGAGTTTCAATCAATAACCAACCTTATGCCAAAACCACAGCATGCCTTACCATACAGCTAACCCCTATTCTAAATCCAATTCTACCACAGGTGTAGCTTCTTTCGTTGGTGCTGCTTCTTTTGTCTGGTCAGCTACATTTGTCAAGCTATGTAACCCGTAATGCTCTCTGACTAAATTTTCCACTTCCAGACACATATCCTCATGTTCTTTCAAGAACTGTTTCGCATTTTCTCTGCCTTGCCCAATCCTTGTTTCCTTATAAGAATACCAAGCGCCACTTTTGTTGACAATATTTACATCTGCAGCCAAGTCCAAAATATCTCCTTCTTTGGAAATACCTTGTCCATATATGATGTCAAATTCTGCAACTTTAAAAGGTGGTGCAACTTTATTTTTTGCAATTTTCACCTTAACTCTATTCCCTACCAAATCTGTACCTTGCTTTAGCACATCTGCTTTTCTGATATCAATACGCACAGATGCATAAAATTTCAACGCACGTCCACCCGTTGTTGTTTCCGGATTGCCATAGGTCACGCCAATTTTTTCTCTTAGCTGATTGATAAAAACAACCGTACATTTTGATTTGTTTGTAATGCCTGTCAGTTTTCTTAATGCCTGACTCATCAATCTCGCCTGCAAGCCCACATGAGAGTCGCCCATTTCGCCTTCAATTTCCGCCTTCGGAACCAATGCCGCAACCGAGTCGACAATAACAATGTCAATCGCACCACAACGTACCATGGTCTCTGCAATTTCCAACGCCTGTTCACCATTATCCGGTTGTGAAATATACAGTTCGTCAATATTTACGCCCAAAGCCTTTGCATAAACGGGATCCATTGCGTGCTCAGCATCAATATAGCCTGCAATTCCGCCTCTTTTTTGCACCTCTGCCACCATATGAAGGGCAACTGTTGTTTTACCAGAGGACTCCGGTCCGTAAACTTCTATAATCCTACCCTTAGGCACACCACCAACACCCAAAGCCACATCAAGGCTTAGAGAACCTGTGGGAACCACCTCTACATTCATCTGTTTGCTACTATCTCCAAGTTTCATAATAGCACCCTTGCCAAATTGTTTTTCTATATGACCCAAGGCAGCCTCGAGCGCCTTGTCCTTATCTTCAAATCGAATATCTTCTTTCTTAGAATCATCTTTTTTTGCCATCTTTTATCCACTCCTTCTAACGAACCTATGTTCTTATGTTAGCTTATTTTCTTTGTCTTGTCAACCATTTTCCCGTAGACGCTTCAAGCAAACTCACTCCAATACCTGTCCTCTAAGCAAAATCATTACGCTACAAAATGTAATTCCTTTATTTTTCATACTGCAATTTCTGTCGCAACCAGTCCAACGCTTGGAATGTGGCACGTTCCCTTATTTTATTTCTGCTCCCAGCAAAATGAAATTCCTTCGCTTCTAAAACTCCGTTATAATATAGCCCAATGTAGACTAATCCAACAGGCTTATCCTTAGTGCCTCCATCTGGTCCCGCTACGCCTGTTGTTGCAATACCAATATCCGCTCCCGATGTTTTGGCAATTCCCATCGCCATCTCCATCGCAGTTTCTTTGCTGACTGCACCAAAATCGTCAAGGGTTTCTTTCAAAACGCCCAAGCGCTTGATTTTTGCTTCATTAGAATACGTAACACAACCTTCTAGTAGCACCGTAGAAATTCCTGCATATCGAACCAATTGAGAAGAAATCTCACCGCCCGTGCAAGACTCAGCAACTGCGATGGTTTTTTTCTGTACCACCAATAACTTGGCAACTTCCGTCTCCATGTTGGTTTCCCCTTCAGCATAAACAGATTTCCCAAGACGTTCTCTCAAGGCTTCCGCAATCGGATCAATGAGAAGATTTGCCTCTTTCTCAGTCTTTGCCTTTGCAGTAATTCTTAAAAGAGCCTCTCCATCCTTTGCATAAGGTGCAATCGTCGGATTTGTTTGTGCATCTATCAAATCTTTTACCATCATCTCCATAGCACTCTCTCCAACACCTGCCACACGCAATACTCTTGAAAGGAAAGTGTATTCTTGCTTTTGTTGCAGATATGGCTTTACTTGTTCTTCAAACATAGGTATCACTTCTTTTGGAGGCCCTGGCAACATAACAATGATTTTTTCATTCTTTTCAATGATAATCCCAGGGGCTGTACCGTTTGGATTATAAAGTACAACACCGTGGTTTTCAGGCACATATGCCTGTTTTTTATTATTTACGGTCATCTCTCTACCAATACGATCAAAAAATCCTTGAATTTGTAGCAATGCCTTTTCATCTAAAACGAGATTTTCTCCAAAATATTTTGCCGCCGTCTCCTTCGTAAGGTCATCCTCTGTTGGGCCTAAGCCTCCGGTGGTAATGACCAAGTCTGCTCTAGAAAATGCATTAAATATAGTATCTTCCAACCTCTTTGGGTTATCGCCTACCACCGTTTGGTAATACACCTCTATCCCTAAAAAAGCAAGTTCCTTCGCTAAAAATTGAGCATTTGTATTTATAATATCCCCCAAGAGTAATTCTGTTCCCACTGCAATGATTTCTGCTTTCATAATTTCCCTCCTGCTTTGTTTGAAACCTTATTCCTCTATTGTATCCCTTTATGCCCTTCTTTTTCAATCTTTTTTATCATTTTGAAACAGATACTCTCTCGTTGTACTATTTTCGTACTGTTTGGCTATCAAATATCTTCACAAAAACAAATAAATTTATTTTCTACAAAAACGCTTGATCGTTTTTTCAATAAAAAAAGGAGAGCATACGCTCCCCCTAAAATTCTTTTATTGTAGCTTAAAAACACAAATCCATAAAAAGGCATACATTCCCTAAGATATCAACCTTGCAAGACCTGTATATTCTTCACAATATAATCCACACCAGAAAGTATGGTGAAAAATACTGCCAAAGCTACCAAAATTGTCTCCACCATAGGCATAAATGCAAACGGAATCCCCAATAACACAATGGTAATCATAGCCATTTGTACTGTCGTTTTCACCTTGCCCCACCAACTTGCCGCCATAACAATATTTGCCTCCATAGCAAGGGTGCGGAAACCTGTGATTGTAAACTCACGAGCCAAAATAATAATAACCACCCAGCTAGGCAAATCTCCAAGTTCAACCATAGAAACGAGTGCTGCCATAACCAAAAGCTTATCCGCCAAGGGGTCCATAAATTTCCCAAAGTTGCTTACCAAGCCCCACTTTCTAGCAAGGTAACCATCTAAAAAATCAGTAAAAGACGCAACCACAAACAAAGCAACAGCAACATAGCGATTTGTAGGTTCCGGTGCTAGAAAAAGCACCAATAGGAAGATGGGTATAAAAATCACCCTTAAAATTGTAAGCTTATTCGGTAGGTTCATCTGCATAATATATATCTCCCATCAAGTCATAATCGCCCGCTTCTCTAATTTTCGCCATAACAAAATCACCCGAAAGCAATTCCTCTTTTGCTGTTAAAAATACCAAGCCATCAATGTCTGGGGCGTCTCTACGGGTACGTGCACAGTAAATTTCTTCGTCCGGCAGCTTTCCTTCAACCAGCACTTGAACTACCTTGCCCACTTCCTTTTCGCAAAGGGATGCCGCAATATTTTTTTGAATATCCATAATGGTATCCCGTCTGGACTCTTTTAATTCATCTTCAATTTGATTTTCCATTTGCCCCGCTGGTGTGCCTTCTTCTTGGGAATAAGAAAACACACCCAAACGGTCAAACTTCATTTCTTCTACAAAGGCAACCAAGTCTTGAAATTCCGCTTCTGTTTCCCCAGGGAAACCTACAATCAAAGTGGTTCTAATGGCAATATCAGGCATGGCCGTTCTTAAGGCTGTTACTTTTTGCCTAATCAAATCTTGGTTCGTTTTTCTACCCATTCGCTTCAAAACGCCATCGTTTCCATGTTGGATAGGCATATCAATATAATGACAAATTTTTTCATTCTTAGCCATAACATCGATGGTTTTTTGCGTCAATGTTTCGGGATAACAATACAATAACCTAATCCATTCAATACCTTCAATTTTAGATAGCTCCTCAAGCAAAACATCAAGCTTTGATTCGCCATATAAATCTCTCCCATAAATAGAAGTATCTTGTGCTACAATGACCAATTCCTTCACGCCATTTTTGGCTAACACGGTCGCTTCTTCTAATAAACTTTCTAACGCACGACTTCTATGTTTCCCACGGAGTTTTGGGATAATACAATAAGTACAATGGTTGTCACAGCCCTCAGAAATTTTTAAGTAAGCAAAATATGGTGCTGTTGAAAGAATACGCTCTGTCCCAGTGCTTGTTTCTATGGGCTGATCAATATCTTCCAAAAATTTCTGACCCATTTTACCTTCCAAAATATTTATAGCAACCTCTGCTACTGATTCATAAGCAGTCGTACCGATAATCGCATCAACTTCCGGCAATTCCTCAAAAAAATCTTCTTCATAACGCTGTCCCAAGCAACCCGCTACAATCAAACCTTTACAGTTGCCCGTTTTTTTATATTCTGCCATTTCTAAAATCGTTTCAATGCTCTCCTCCAAGGCATCTTTGATAAAACAGCATGTGTTTATAACAATAAGATCCGCCTTAGCCTCATCCGGAATAACTTGAAAGCCATTTTGTGTTAGTTTACCTAACATAACCTCGCTATCCACTCTATTCTTGTCACACCCCAAAGAGGTGAATGCTACCGTTGCTTTCATATTTTTCCTCCTAATTTTATAACAAATTGTTCTGCTCTTTTGCAGCAACAAGACAGTTTTGCATAAGCATCGCAATCGTCATTGGCCCAACTCCACCTGGCACAGGTGTGATGGCTCCTGCAATCTCTTTCACATTTTGAAAATCAACATCTCCGCAAAGTTTCCCATCTTCATTACGGTTCATGCCCACATCAATCACAACGGCACCTGCCTTTACCATATCAGCCGTAATGGTATTTACTTTGCCGGTTGCGCTAACGATAATATCAGCCTCACGACAGTGTTTTTCCAAGTCCTTGGTTTTGGAATGGCAAATAGTTACCGTTGCATTTTCTTGTATCAACAACATAGCCACGGGCTTTCCTACAATATTACTTCTCCCAACCACAACGCAATTCTTGCCTTCAATTCCATTGCCGCTTCGCTTAATTAGTTGAATGATGCCTGCGGGCGTACAAGGCAAAAATCCTTTCCCAAGGCTTGTATGCAATAAGCCAACATTCATAGGATGAAAACAATCCACATCCTTTTTCGGATCAATGGCAAGAATGACCTTTTCTTCATTAATTTGTTTAGGTAATGGCATCTGAACCAAAATCCCGTGAATTTGTTGGTCACCGTTTAATTTTCCAATCAACGCAAGCAAAGCTTCCTCTGTTGTATCTGCGTCTAGTTCATAGGAAACAGAGCGTATTCCAACTTCCTCACACGCCTTTTTTTTATTATTTACATAAACACGAGAAGCAGAATTATCCCCAACCAAAACAACAGCAAGGCAAGGGGTAACCCCCTGTGCCACAAGTTTTTTTGCTTCTTGTGCCGCCTCTTGTTTTATTTGTCCGGAAATCAACTTCCCGTCAATCAATTGTGTCGCCATATAGTATACTCCTTAAAACAATCCGACGATATTGCCATCGTCATCAATATCAATATTCAAAGCTGCCGGTTTTTTGGGCAATCCTGGCATTGTCATAATATCCCCAAGCATTGCAACAATAAATCCTGCCCCGGCAGAAATCCGCAATTCCTTAACCGTCACTTCAAACCCAGAAGGGCGACCCAAAACCTTAGGGTCATCCGAAAGAGAATATTGTGTCTTTGCAATGCAAACCGGGAAATGTCCAAATCCCAATTGTTCAATTTGAGCCAATGTCTTTTTTGCTGCTCCGGAAAAATTGACTTTATCCGCACCATAAATTTCTTTACAAATACAGTTTACCTTTTCCTCGGTGCTCAGTTCATCGCGATACAATGTGCGGAAATCGCTTTTTTTGTTATCTAGCGTCTCCATGACCTTTTCAGCCAACTCACGTCCACCTTCACCGCCTGCTGCCCACACCTTTGCCACTGTAAAATCAGCACCCATTGCCTCACAGCGTTTTTTGACCAACGCCACCTCTGCCTCTGTGTCTGCCACAAAATGGTTTAATGTTACAACAACAGGAACACCATATTTTTGTATGTTTTCGATGTGCTTTTCTAAATTTACAAAGCCTTTTTCCAAAGCTTCCAAATTTTCATTGCTTAAATCAGCCTTTGCAACACCGCCGTTATATTTCATTGCACGAATTGTAGCAACCAGTACAACAGCATCGGGCTTGATTTCGGCTTTACGGCACTTAATGTCAAAGAACTTTTCCGCCCCCAAATCTGCACCAAATCCAGCCTCAGTCACAACATAATCGCCCATCTTCATGGCAAGCTTTGTAGCACGCACGCTGTTACAACCGTGTGCAATATTTGCAAAAGGGCCACCATGAATAATTGCTGGTGTGTTGTCTAAGGTTTGAACCAAATTGGGCTTAAGTGCATCTTTTAATAATACCGTCATTGCACCGTCTGCACCGACTTGTTTTGCAGTTACTGCCTCGTCATCGTAGGTATAGCCTACAATAATTTTGCCTAACATCTCTTTTAAATGCTTCAAATCATTTGCCAAGCAGAAAATCGCCATAATTTCAGAAGCAACTGTAATTTGAAATCCATCTTCTCTTGGTGTGCCATTTACCTTGCCACCCAAGCCAGAAATCACATTTCTAAGCTGTCTATCATTCAAGTCGACAACTCTTTTCCAAGCAATTTTTCTTGGATCTATATTTAACTCATTACCTTGTTGAATATGGTTATCTACCATAGATGCCAAAAGGTTGTTTGCAGTGGTAATGGCATGAAGATCCCCTGTGAAATGTAGGTTAATATCCTCCATTGGCACAACCTGTGCATAACCGCCACCGGCAGCACCACCCTTTACACCCATACAAGGTCCTAGCGAAGGCTCTCTCAAACAAGTAATGGCATTTTTCCCTAATTTTTGTAACGCTTGCGTCAAACCAATCGTAACCGTCGTTTTCCCTTCTCCCGCAGGCGTAGGGTTTACAGCCGTTACCAAAATCAACTTTGCATCGGGATTGTTTTTAATTTGGTCATAGTACTTGTCGCTTATTTTTGCCTTGTACCTACCATAACATTCTACAAACTCCTCGGGGATACCCGCCTTGGCTGCCACATCTGTAATTGGCTCCATTACACACTCTTGTGCGATTTGTAAATCTGACTTCATGATTAACAAACTCCTCTCCGTATTCAAACTAATTTTCCATACGCTTGGGGATAAAGCAAAAAATGCCGCCCTCCCAAGCACCATAGCCCAGACGGTCGGCATTTTGCCAGTCATACTCCATGTGGTTCATTCCACTTCCGTCAGTCATATGACCTCTAAAAAGATGGTACTATATTACAATTATCTTTGTCAACAAACATTGAAAATTTCTAACGAAATGCCACCTTCACCCTATCGTTCACACCTATATGTTGTAACAATTTACTCTGAAATAAGATATATCAGATTTCTTCATCCACAGGATTTTTAATTGTTTCCCATTGTGCACGAGTGATGAGTGTCTTTCTTGGCTTGCTACCATCTTCCGGCCCTACAAAGTTATTACTTTCCAATTCGTCCATAAGCCTCGCCGCACGGTTATAGCCAATTCTAAATTGGCGTTGAAGCATAGAAACAGAAGCTTTTTCTTTTTCAATAATCAATTCCACCGCTTGTTCGAAAAACTCATCGCTATCTTCTCCCGCATCAATAGCACCCTTTGCAACCTGTGTAATTTGGTCTATGGTCTCTTGAGTATAGTCTGGACGTCCACTTTTTTTCAAGAAAGAAACTATATCTTCAACCTCTTTGTCAGTTACAAAGGCACCTTGCATACGGGCAGGCTTACTTTGCCCTGATGGATAGAATAACATATCGCCCTTGCCTAAGAGTTTTTCCGCACCAACCATATCCAAAATCGTTCTAGAGTCAATTCCAGATGAAACAGCAAATGCCAAACGTGATGGGATATTGGCTTTAATGACACCTGTAATAACATCTACCGAAGGTCTTTGGGTTGCAATAATCAAATGCATACCCGCTGCACGTGCCATCTGTGCCAATCGACAAATGGCATCTTCCACCTCGCCGGGTGCTGCCATCATCAAATCCGCTAACTCGTCAATGACAATTACAATCTGAGGCATCTTTCCTTTTTCATCTCTCTCCTCATCTTTCATTGCATTAAAGCCTTTGATATCTCTAACGCCACAAGCGGCAAAATCATTGTATCTTTGTAACATCTCTCGCACTGCCCAATTTAAGGCGGCCGACGCTTTTTTAGGGTCAGTCACAACCGGTATGAGCAAATGCGGAATTCCATTATATACGCTTAATTCCACAACTTTTGGATCGACCAATAGTAACTTAACTTCTTTTGGATCCGCTTTATATAAAATACTGGTGATGAGCGTATTGATACAAACGCTCTTACCGCTACCTGTTGCACCAGCAATCAATAAATGCGGCATTTTCGCAATATCTGTAACCACAGGGTTGCCCGCGATATCTTCGCCCAAGGCAAACGCCACCTTAGATGGATGGTTTTTAAACGTATCACTATCTATCACCGTTCTTAGATAAACAGATTGTGTTTCTCTATTTGGCACTTCAATTCCTACCGCAGCCTTGCCCGGTATTGGTGCTTCAATTCTAATGCCACTTGCTGCTAAATTTAAAGCAATGTCATCAGAGAGATTTACAATCTTACTGACTTTAACCCCTTGATTTGGAGATAGCTCATAACGTGTAACCGTTGGACCTTTATTGATTTGAATAACCTTTGCCTCTACGCCAAAGCTTTTTAAGGTAAGCTCCAACTTTTTCGCATTGGCTAACATTTCCTCTTTTGTATCTCCCTCACCCGTTTTAGGGTCATTACCTAAAAATTCAATAGAGGGAAATTGGTAAGGTATTTCTTCTTCAATTGGTTTTTGTGGCACGACTTCTTCTTGTTTTTGCGAAGAATTTCCTATGGTTTCTTTTTTCGGTGTTTCATCTGCTTCTTCCGCCTCATTGCCATATTTTTCTAAATATTCTTCTTCTAATGATGCAAACAAGCTGTCTTCATCAACCTCAACTTCATTTTCAATTGATTCCACATCTTCTTGGATTGGTGCCTCTGCCACCGTTTCCTTGAAAATTTCATCAATAAGCTGTTCTTGTGGCTGTTCTTCCGCCGTTAAAGGCTCCTGTGCACGGATCATAATCTGAGGGGGCTCTTGGGTAAGTTCTTCCGTATTGTTTGCAAAATCTTCGATTTCAAAATCTGTTTCTGCATTCATTGCCGATGTCTCATCTGTTGCTTGATATTCTTCCAACGTAAAGTTATAAATAGGTTCTGCCTTTTTAAATGTTGTCGGCTCTTTTTTACGAAAAACGGTTGCCTCCACCATAGGTTCCACACCCGAAAACCCGTCTCTATTTAATTCTATATTATAGTTCGCTTGTTTTTCAACCTTTTTACGGCGTCTCTCCAACTTCTGTGCCTCCGCCAATTCCATCTGACGAATTTGTTCTGCCCTACTTTTAATTCTTTCATTTCGCAATACTTGCTTTGTTTTTTGATTGGCAGAAAAGTCGCCAATTGCCAGAAAAAACGACTTACCAGTTGCCATAATCACAGAAATAATCAAAAGCGCAATCAGTACCAGTGTGCTACCCATCGTATCTAAAGCACGATATAACAATCCACCAAATACCGCACCAAAATAACCACCATTTGTTAGCGTTCCTTCGCCATAATAAAATCCGATCTTCTTAAAAAAACTCAAACCTTCTGTCACATCAATCGGATTGATTATTTGCATTCCGGCAGAAATGCAAAGTAAAAAAATTAGCCCACCAATCGCACGCACAACTGGCATCTTTCTTTCTTCACTAATAAATAACCATCCACAAAAAATAATAGTAAAAATCGGCAATAAAACACCAGAAGCACCAAATAACCCTTTAAAAAGACTATTAAGCATTTGTCCAACTATGCCCATTTTTTCTGTAACCAAACTGATTTCAGCCACCAACGAAATCAGCATTATTATAATTAGAATAACTTCATCTAGAATGCTATCACCAAATCGGCCCTTTTGTGCCGTCATCCTCGTTGTTTCTTTCGGAGACTGTTGTTTTGTGCTCGTCATCTCCGTTGTATTCTTTTTCACCACAGGAGATTTTACGGCTGACTTTGCTTTACCCTTCGTCCCACTGGTTGTTGTCTTTTTCTGCTGTGCCAAATTTTTCACCCCATCTATCCTTTGTTTCAAAAAAAAACGAAATTGCCATTTACTTTAATATAAAATTATATCATAAATATGGTAATTACGCACCTTTTTTCGTTTCATCCCTTGCCTTATTCTGTTGCAACCATAAAAAATTAGCAGTATACTATAATGAAATAATATTTTTCAATAACCTTGGAGGAATTTAATATGAAATACAACGGAAAAAAAATCGAACTAAGAGCAATAGAAACCGTAGCTTCCCTTATGGTTGCAGCAGCAAAAACTGCACCAAAGGGTTGTGGCATTGATAGCATGGAAACTTTCATTCTTGACGGTTCTGATAAAGATGCTCTCTCAGCAGCAATGCGAAAAATCGGAGAAGAAACACGCCAACCTTTTTACCTAAGGGATGCAGATAATGTTGAT
>JBKEAS010000066.1:0-6541 GCA_047972635.1 Anaerotignum sp. | reverse complement strand
CTACACCTTCTTCTAACACATTCTCATTCTGCACAATAAAAAACTGACTGCCGTTGGTATTTGGTCCAGTGTTTGCCATAGCCAATGCACCACGGTAAAAATGCAAATTAGGCGAAATTTCATCCTCAAAATCTTCGCCATAGCTGCTTTCGCCGCCTTTACCTGTGCCTGTAGGGTCGCCACCTTGAATCATAAACCCTTCTATTACGCGATGAAAGATAACATCTTTATAGTAATCTGATTTTGCCAATGCTTTAAAATTCTCTACTGCCTTTGGCGCTTCTTCTGGGTAAAATTGAAGTTTAATTACCCCTTCCGAAGTGGTAATTACTGCTATTTCATCGCCCTCTTTGGGCATCTGTGCCTGCAAATTACCCTCACTATTTACCAAATTATCTCCATCGGCTTCAATATTTTCATTTGGCACATTAGGTTCATTTGACTCATTTTGGGAACAAGCTGTTGCAAAAATCATCAATGCCGTTGCCACAATTAAAACAACTCGTTTTTTCATGCTGTTTCCTCCTTAAATACTATTTATACTATTTATTTTATCCATTTCAACAATGTATAATTTTATATTGTTTCTTAACAAGTGTCAAATTTATTTTTCTTAATTATTCACAAATATCACATTATACTCAAATAATAACGAATTTATCTTTATTTTGCAACTTTCGTAGCCTTCTCAACTTTCGTTTTCTGTTTTTTTACAACAAAAAAAACCTTGAAACTTATGTATATTATCACGTTTCAAGGCTTTTTCCAAAACTTAGTTAGACTTATTCATTAAAATGCTGGAATAACAGCACCTTCATAATTTGCTTCGATGAATGTTTTTACTTTTTCAGAAGTCAAAGCTGCGTATAATTTTTGAATTGCTTCTTCGTTTTCACGGCCTTCTTTTACAACCAAAATATTCGCATATGGAGAATTCGCACCGTCTTCCATTACAATTGAGTTGTCAATAGGATTGTAACCAGCAGTCAAAGCAAAATTTGTATTAATTACAGATACAGCTACTTCATTAATTGTTCTTGGCAACTGCGCTGAGTCCAATTCAACAAATTCAATGTTCAATGGATTTTCAACAATATCAATTGGTGTAATGGCAGCAGCATTTCTATCCTTCACCTTGATAATTCCATTATCTTCCAAAAGTAACAATGCTCTTGCTTCGTTCGTATCATCATTTGGAATTGAAATTTTGTCGCCATCTTTTAACTCATCAAGAGATGTGATTTTTTCAGAGTAAACAGCAAGTGGCTCAATATGAATAGGGCCAACAGAAACAAGCTTTGAATCAGAGTTTGCATTAAAATTGTCCAAAAACGGTGTGTGCTGGAAAAAGTTTGCATCCAGTGAACCATCCGTAGTTGAAGGGTTTAATAGTGCATAGTCAGTAAACTCAGTTACTTCCAATTCGATGCCTTCTGCTAATAAATCTTCCTTCACTAAGTTTAAAATCTCAGCGTGAGGAACTGCTGTTGCACCAACCACCAATTTTGTTGTTTCTGCATTTGCAGTGTCGTCAGTTGCTGGGGCTTCTGTTTCGGCTGAACTACTACCACAAGCAGTTGCCAAAAGTAATGATGATGCAATGGTCGCTGTTAAAACATTTCTAAAAATTTTTTTCATACTAATTCTCCTCTTCTCATTTACAATAGTTTATATAAATATTTTTTAAAATAATATTTATCGCTTGTTAAGCTTTGATGAAACAAAGTCTCCGATCACTTGAACAATTTGAACCAAAATAACCATAATAACGATTGTGGTATAAAGTATATCCATACGGTATTTAATAAAGCCGTACCTTATGGCAACATCGCCCAGTCCGCCGCCGCCAACATAACCCGCCATCGCGGAATAACCGATAATGCTAATGATTGTTAAGGTAATCCCATTTACGATAGCTGGCGCTGTTTCTGGAATTAAAACTTTAAAAACGACTTCAAAATTTGACGCCCCAAAGCTCATCGCCGCCTCAATCACACCTTTGTCAAGCTCTAACAATGCATTTTCAATAACCCTACCAACAAAAGGAATAGATGCAATTGTTAAAGGCACAATCGTTGCAGTTGACCCAATAACCGTACCAACAAGCAATCCCGACAATGGAAATACCGCAATCATCAGAATCACAAACGGAATACTTCTCCCTACATTCACAATAAAATTTAATGCTTCGTGCAGAGCCGGCATTTCATAAATACCACCCTTCGGTGTAATATATAAAATGATCCCTAGCAATAGTCCAAAAAAAATCGCAAACAATGATGCAAAAAACACCATGTATAATGTATCAAGCGTAGCAGGGATAACCAATTTATTAATCAATTCAAAATAATCACTATTCATATGCAACCCTCTCCACTATAATATTATTTCCTTTTAAGTAGTCAATTGCCTGCTCAATGCTATCACTTCCCCCTTCAAGCTTTAACACAAGATGACCAATCAAGGTATCGTTTATGTCCTCAATGTTTCCTAGTATAATGGAAGCTTCAATATCAAAATTTTTAATCATCCTACATATAATAGGATCTACCGTTGATTCGCCTTCAAAAACTGCACTGATTAGAACACCACTAGTTTCAATTGCTTTTTTATAGGCTGCATTTTGTGTTTGCAAATCCACTTTTCCAAAAAATTTCCTAGCAGAGTCTGTCTGTGGTCGTATTAAAATTTCATTTACTGTTGTATTTTCAATGATGTTGCCATATTCCATAATTGCAACCTTATCACAAATGGATTTAATGACATCCATCTCGTGTGTGATAATAATAATCGTTATGCCAAGTTTTCGGTTGACCTCTTTTAATAGCTCCAATATTTGTTTTGTAGTCGCTGGATCAAGTGCAGACGTTGCTTCATCACACATAATCAGTGATGGGCTTGTGGCTAAAGCTCTTGCTATGCCCACCCTTTGCTTTTGTCCACCTGAAAGGTTTGATGGATACTGATCTTTTTTATCAGATAAACCGACAAGTTCTAAAAGCTCGGAAACTCTTTGTTCAATCTCAACCTTAGGCTTTTTGGAAATCCGCATAGGAAATGCAATATTTTCAAAAATGGTTTTATTCATCAGCAAATTAAAATGTTGGAAAACCATGCCAATTTTTTTACGCTCATTTTGCAAATCTTTCCCACTAGCTTTTGATAAACAAACACCATCAACCAATATTTCGCCACTTGTTGGTTTTTCTAAAAGATTGATACATCTCACAAGAGATGATTTCCCAGCACCCGATAAACCAATCACACCAAATATCTCGCCATCATCAATTGTCAAGTTAATGTTATTAATTGCTGTTATTTCTCCATTTTGGGTCGGATATTTTTTTACCAAATTTTTAATTTCTATCATCTGCTCACCTTCTTGTTTTATTCCATAATCAAAGACTTTTATGCTCCGCATAAAAGCCGAACTTTCAGTTCGTCCGGTAGACTTGTCTATCAGCTTTCTTTCCGGTCCACTCCGCTTCGCGTCGCAAAAAAAAGTCCTTTTGTATTTTGACATACAAAAGGACGATATTATCGTGTAACCACCTTAATTCATTATATCCTCACGAATATAACC
This sequence comes from Anaerotignum sp., assembly GCA_047972635.1. Taxonomy (GTDB): domain Bacteria; phylum Bacillota; class Clostridia; order Lachnospirales; family Anaerotignaceae; genus Chakrabartyella. The sequence continues at coordinate 2,958 of JBKEAS010000066.1, read as the reverse complement.
TCATTGAGTACAAAATTTCTATACTCTAGCCCTATAACGGGAGCACCCGTCGTACCCTAATTATTCGGGCACACTGCTCAGAGGCCATTTTCATACTAAATTTATTATCTTTTTCCACCAACCAAAGACTCTCTAAAAATAAATTTTAATATTACTTTTCTCATCACTGCCAATTTGTTTTATTAATAATTGATTGTATTATACATGGCAAAATTTTAGATGTCAATAGTTTTTTTCACTCTAGCGAATTAAAATTTACTTTTTATGACATTTTCCATTTTAATCCATATCCCTATCTCTTTTAAAACAAACGACGCCTATTCCTCCAAACGAATAAGCGTCTTATTTTTTAGAATGAAACTTTCATAACCAATGCAACACATAAGAGAATGATAGCAAACGGAACATATAAATATCTACCAACATTGTACCACATGTCGCCTTGTTGTTTTTTTGCTCCTCTGTTTATTTCAGCAAGCAAGACTTCTTTTTTCATTACCCAGAACCAAGAAATTGCACCAAGCGTTGCACCTATTGGAATGATGTATATGGATACAAAGTCCATCCAAGGACCCCAATCAAAGATCGCTTCCATACTAACACCAAAGCCTAAACAAATAACAGATAGTATCCCTAAAGATGTTTTACGGTTAAGCTTTGGAAATTTATAAAGAAGGGATTCTGCCACAGCCTCAAACATATTTTGAAGTGAACTTATCCCTGCAAAAATCATTGCTACATACAACAATATCGCAAAAATTTGTCCGTATGGTATGCTTTGTAAAATCGCCGGAAGTGTTACAAATAAAAGCCCAGGACCACGACCTACATCAAGGTTGTATGAAAAACAAGCTGGAATGATAACCAGTGCCGCTACAAGTGCCGCAATGGTATCAAATATTGCGGTATTTCTTGCTACATCAACCACATCTGTATTTTCATCAAGGTATGAACCGTACACAATCATACCGCTGCCAGTAATGGATAAGGAGAAAAACGCCTGACCCATCGCCCATACCCAAACCATAGGATCCAATAACGCTTCCCATCTTGGTATAAATATAAATTTATAACCTTCCACTACATTTGGCAAAAATGCCACTCTCGCTGCAAGTATTGCAAATATGATAAAAAACACCGGCATCATAACCTTATTGGTTTTTTCAATGCTTTTTGCCCCCAAAAGCAAGGTTACCAATGTCAACACTACAATAATCACATGGTAAGGAATAACAGAATATTCGGTAAGCGAAAATGACTCAAACCAAACCTGCGTATCCGCTGTCATCAAGGAACCCGTTGCCGAATTTACCAAAGCTTTTAATATATATGCCACAATAACAGCATATCCAATTGCAATACACATAGAACCAATCAATGGTAACCAGCCTACAAATTTCCCAACCTCTTTGGCGCCTTCGCCTTTTGTTTCCCACGCATTTTCATACGAACCTAGCGTGCCGGTTTTTGCACGTCTACCAATTGCGAATTCAGCCGGCAAACCCACATAACTAAAAATAAAAATAAAGAATAAATAGATAAGTAAAAATGCCCCACCACCATTGCTACCAAGTTTGTTTGGAAACCCCCAAACATTTGCCATACCAACCGCAGACCCAACAGATGCGAGGATAAATCCCCATCTACTGTTAAATGTTTTCTTACTTGCTCCGTTGCTCATAATATCTCCCCCCTATACTTTTGATTACATTACTAAAAATATATTTTGCAATGCTTTCTGTTTACATCAAATTTTCATTTTTAACATAAAAAAAGCCCCTGCCCCTAATAAAAGGGACAGAGGACGAAAGCTTTCGTGGTACCACCTCTGGTTTAAGTATTTTTCACAAAATACTCCTTGTCGTGTGCAAGCACACACTTAACGCGATATCGGACGTAACCGTCTAGCCCTACTATACTGTTCAGGTAGCTGCTCAGGAACGTATTCAACTAGCGACATTTACAATCTCACACCAAAACGATTGCTCTCTGAAAAACATCATCTAATCTACTCTTTTCCGTCATTGCATTAAATATATTTGTTGCTATAATATCACATAAGAATTATCACTGTCAATCATTTTTATCCATTTTCAAAACAATCAGTTCTCGGCTATCCTTTTCTACTATCTTACAATGCCATATTTTATAAATATTTCCAAAAAATAAACATCACAAACAAAATCTATTCATGCACCTTACACGAAAGCTTTTTTACAATCACCTTAAACACGCATACTGCTTGTAACATGGCATCATTAAATTCCCAATCGTCTTTTTTCGTATTTTGATACATAATTCTTTGCAATCCAAATTCTTTCTCCACCACATCTTCAACAAATGAAACCTCGCCATTGCCAATGATACTTTGAAACCTAGCAGAATAGTTGCAAGCAATATCCGCTTCATTTAATTTGTAATCCCTATCCATCTCAAAGCCAACCATGCCTCCCTTCGTAATCAAATCAACCTTACGTCCAGCCTTCGCACCGTGAAAATATAATACCAGTTCGTCGTCATCAGCTTTGTTATATCCAAAATTTAGTGGGACAATGTAAACCTCACCATCATCGTAAAACCCCAACCTACAACAATCACAATCATCCATGATTTGATAAATTTTTTCCAAATCCGTAACTTCTCTATCTTTTCGTCTCATTTTCTTTCCCCTCCCTACCTGTATTTTTTTACTATATTCCCATCATCCTACCACACCTTTATTCCCAAAACAACAAGTCTTGCTCTCACAATTTCAAGCAAAAAATAATTTAAAAAACACCCTCACAAAATTCAATTTTGTGAGGGTGTTGCACCAAATATAATATCAATCAATTTTGTTCTTTCGGTAATCCATTCATTCGTTTTTCTGTCATAAAACTTTGTATCCGAATTGATTGCAAATGGAATATTTGCATCTTCAAGCGATGTTGTCATAAACTTTGAAAACGCAATTTGCTC
>JBKEAS010000320.1:0-5636 GCA_047972635.1 Anaerotignum sp. | reverse complement strand
TGCTCTCCACATATTGTCAATATCTAATTTCATATATTTTCAAATTATTTAATACTGTAAAATACTGTTTCCAACGAATACTGTTATAATATCCAGATCTAAGAATATTTACATCCACTATGGGTATATTATTTCCAGAGGTGATATAAATGCAGTTAACAGAAAAAGAAAAGGCACTCTTAAGAGACTTAAAGGAACAAGAACAAGTTTGCGTAGAAAAATACAGCAAATATTCTACCGAAGCAAATGACACACAGCTACAAGCCCTTTTTTCAAAAATAGGCCAGGCGGAGCAACAACATCTTGATACCATCAACCAAATATTAAATGGGACCATTCCCCAAATGCAGTCCGGAGGAAATCAACAAAAACAACAAGCCACATTTACCCAGACTTATACCACGGTAGATGCAAGCCAAGATAAGAAAAATGATTGCTATCTCTGCACTGATTTGCTCGCAAACGAAAAACACGTTTCTGGGACATATAATATTTGTATTTTCGAATTTAAGAATACACAAATTAGAGATGCCCTAAACCACATTCAAAAAGAAGAACAAGAACATGGCGAACAGCTCTATCAATATATGGCTCAAAATGGGATGTATAGCTGACAAATACCAAAGAATGATTGACTTCACAAAATGCGTCTAGTATTTGTTTACACGTCTAAATAAAAAGGGTTGCCGTCAAAAGACAGCAACCCTTTTTATTTAAAGAATGATACAAATCAAACCGCCACTTCCTTCATTAACAATCTTTTGTAATGTCTCGGCTAATTTCACTTGTGCATCTTCCGGCATACGGTAAATTTTATTCTGCATACCATCACTTACCATCGAGCTTAAGGAACGTCCAAAAATATTCAAATCCCAAATTTTTTCAGGATTCGATTCGTAGTCTAAAATTAAGTTGTCAATAAACTCCCTCGACTGCTCCTCATTTCCTATAATAGGAGAAACTTCTGTCTCAACATCGGCTTTAATCAAATGGATCGATTCTCCTTTTGCTCGCAACTTAATTCCATAGCGGCTTCCCTGTTTAAACACTTCTGGCTTTTCTAAAGAAATTTCTTCAAAAACAGGTGTAACCACACCATATCCTTTCCGTTTCACGTCATTCAACGCTGTTGCAATTTTATCATATTCTTTTTTCGTTTCCGAAAGCATTCTGATGGTAGAAATCAATGAATAATCATTTTCAATTGGAATCCCTAGCGTTTCGCTCAAAATTCGATAGAATAATCCATCATCAAAAGTCAGTGCCACATCAACAGCACCCTCGCCTGGCAATACTTTATCTGAAAATACCTTCTTTAAATAATCCTGTTCTTCCAATCCCACAATCGCATCAGAAACATCCGCAAGTCGTTCCGCTTTATTCATAACTTCCTTTAAACTCTGCACCAAGGATTTCTTCAACCAGTGATCGTCTTCAAGTGTTTCTACCCAACCAGGGAAATAAAAACGAATTTCTTTCATAGGAAATTGATACAATACGCGTTCCAAAATCTTTTTAATGTCATCTGCTTTGAGCTGTGCCACATTAACAGGAATAACAGGCACTCCGTATTCCTCTTCCATTTCCTGACTCAACTCAATCACCGCATCACTATATGGCGAGGCTGTATTTAGTAAAATAACAAAAGGTTTGCCCATATCCTTAAGTTCGCTGACAACTCTCCGCTCAGCTTCAATGTAATTTTCTCTTGCCAATTCTGTTACCGTTCCGTCTGTCGTCAATACAATCCCAATCGTAGAATGATCTGTAATAACTTTCTTTGTTCCCATTTCTGCCGCTTCCAAAAATGGTATTGCATTTTCAGACCAAGGTGTATGTACCATCCTAGGAATTTCTCCATCCATATGTCCTTCTGCCTCAGGAACCAAATACCCAACACAATCAATCATACGAACTTGCATATCCGTATTCTCACCAAGCGTAATCTGCACCGCTTCATTTGGAACAAATTTAGGCTCCGTTGTCATGATTGTTCTGCCCGAAGCAGACTGCGGAAGTTCATCCTTCGCACGTTCTCTTGAATGGGCATTGGCTATATTAGGCAGTACCAATAAATCCATGAACCGTTTAATAAATGTAGACTTCCCTGTACGCACAGGCCCAACCACACCAATATAAATATCTCCACCCGTTCTTTCCGCAATATCTTTATAAATATCAAATCTTTCCATTAAAACATCCTCCTTAAATTAGAACTGTATCCATACAATACATTTCTATGAAAAGAGAAATACAAATAGAACAGATCGCGGGCTTATATCCAATTTATTTTCTTAAACAGCCTTTTACATCCCCCACCACATAAGTTTAAAGTTAAATAATAACTGCCTTCGTTTGGATATAAATATCCACAAAATTACATATAAACTTCTTCATAAATTCCAATTACTGGCATTTTCATTTATACTTGTATTCATTTTCCACCTACACACCATCAAAGTTTTCTGCACACAATAAAAAAACCTTTCTGTACCACGCTATAACTTCATAGAATGATAAAAAAGGTGTTTTATTTTACATTACATTATATTACGTTAATATTCGAAGTATTGTTAAATTCAAAACTCCCATCAAGTCCAATGTTTCTTGTGTATCAAGCAATTTCACCTTTGGTCTAAATTGACTCGTCTTGTTTTGCTCTACCACAATAGCATGCTGTCCATTAGAGAGTTCAATGGTAATTCCTGTGGGATATGGAGATACACGCTCCATAATTTTTTTAACACATTCAACATCAAACATAATCCAGGAATTAGACAGCAAGTATTCCAGTGCATCCGCAGGATTCATGGCTTTTCTGTATACCCTGTTAGAAACAAGTGCATCATATACATCGCACACATGAATAATCTTGCCATATAAATGAATTTGCTTCCCTTTTAATTTACGAGGATAGCCGCTTCCATCTTCATTTTCATGGTGAGAAAAAACAGCACTTTTAACAAGTTCTGAAATAGTATAACTTCCTTGAATGATGCTATAGCCTTCTTCTGTATGTGTGCGAATGATCTGCATTTCTTCATCCGTCAACTTCCCTTTTTTATTTAAGATATCAAGGCTAATACTTAGCTTTCCAATGTCATGAAGCAAAGCTGCCTCAGAAAGTTGTTTCAGCTGTGTGTAGTTTAAACCCATACCCATACCCACAATAACCGATAAAACCGCCACATTCAAGCTGTGGATATACGTATAATTATCAAATGATGAAATATTAACCATATCAACTGATAATTCCGTTTGATTTACAATTTCATCTACCAAAGAATGCGCCACAAGCCTACACTTATCTACATTTATATCTTTTAGTGCAGACACTGCGTCTCTTTTGAGTTTCTCAGAAAGTATTTCATTTACAACAATCCCCTCAGAAATTTCATCATAAATATATACTCCCGCATACCCCATAGATACCAGCTTGTTTATGTATGATTGTCTTAATTCAGTATTTGCATTAAGCAAAATACCTCCGCTTTCATTATATACTGGAATCGCCAATATAGAATTTTCTTGAATTTTTTCAATTGGTAGATATCGCATTTATTGCCACCTCTTATTTTTTCGAATCGCATTTGCACTTAAGCAGATTTATTTGTCATGACATTCCGATAGCCATTTAAAATAGTACCTTTTGATAAAAAGCAACTTCATTTTTTACATATAAAGAGCTAAAATTTAACACTCCTAAATTTACCGATGTCATTTATTCTACCAAATTTTTTTAAAAAAATCAATTTAAAACCAAAGAAAACTTTTAAAAAAACATCTTTTTTATGCCAAATTGTCATATTTCAGAATAATAACATAAGATATTCTATTTCAAAAACCCTATATTTTCCATTTGTCCCCAAAATACACTTTCATTTGATGGCATTTTTTTTGAAATCAACGAAAAACAACCACCTTCTATTAAAATAATACCCGTCCTATGATCATAATCTTTGTCGCACAACCTCATACATGAGCACCCCTGCCGCTATCGAAACATTCAAAGACTCCGCTTTTCCCACCAACGGAATTTTTGTCCATCGATTACAAAGCCTAGCAGATTCGTCTGAAAGCCCCCTTGCTTCATTTCCAATCAAAAAACCACACCCTTTTTTCAATGGCAATTCATAAGGATAACAATCACCTTTTAAATGGGCAGCATACAGAAAAATCTGTTGTTGTTTCATTTTCAAAGATATCTCTTCTAAATTTACATTTTGGTATACAGGCACATGGAAGATAGAACCCATTGTCGCTCGTAACACTTTAGGATTATAGACATCCACACTACCCTTTGAAAGAAAAATAGCATCTGCCCCAGAAGCATCTGCTGTTCGAATTAAATTCCCCAAATTCCCCGGATCATTTATCTCCTCCGCTAGAATAAAAAAAGGTGTTTCCTTTTTCCAAATCAAATCATAATCTTCCTTTTGCTTTTTACAAACAGCTAAAACACCCTGCGGATTTTCTGTGTCAGATAGTAGCATAAATAATTCATTCGTCAAAATATACGTTTGCGCCCTATTCTTAAAAAAATCAAGGTCATTTTCTTTTTCAAAGTCAAGCGAAACCATAAACAGTTCCACTTCCCAATCAGTAGGAATTTCAGAAACAAACCGAAAGCCTTCGGCAATAAATACGCCTTCTTTATCTCGATTTTTTTTCTGACCAAACCCTTTCACTCTTTTGAATATTCTATTTTGATTGCTTTCAATCCATTTCGCCACTCATATCCCTCATTTCAATCATCGCTTTTTTTATGATAATACGAAGCCTTTTCTTTTGCAACCAAAAATCACCTCTATACCACAAATCCGTCCAGTCTGTTTCTTTACAATCAAATTTTTTTGCAATTCACTAGCTTTTTTTATACGAATATACAAAATTACAATATTTGCATTTCTCCTCTTTGCTTTTTAAAAATCTATGATAAAATAAAACTATCTAAATTTGTTTATGAAAGGGGATCTACCAAATGAACGCACAGATTGAAAAAAGAAATGAAGTTTTAGGCAAACATTTAGTTTCAAAGCTAGAATCAAGACATTTTGAAGCTTACTACTGTCCAACAGCAAAAGAAGCAACACAAAAGGCTCTTTCCCTTGTTCCAGAAAATAGCTCTGTATCTTGGGGTGGTTCTATGAGCATTCGTGACATGGAGCTTACAAAAGCATTTCATGATGGAAACTTTAAAGTAATCGATAGAGATTTGGCAAAATCTCCAGAAGAAATGGGCGAATTGCATAGACAAGGCCTCCTCACCGATTATTATATCACTGGCACAAACGCCATTTCCCAAGACGGAATTCTTGTAAACATCGATGGTAACGGTAACCGTGTTGCTGCCATGTGCTTTGGTCCAAAAAACGTAATCGTTATTTGTGGTATTAATAAAGTAACCTCCGACCTCGATACTGCTGTTGCTCGCGCAAGAAATGTTGCCGCACCGATTAATTCATTCCGTTTCATGGGCAAAACGCCTTGCATCGCAACAGGCTCTTGTCATAATTGTACTTCCCCTGATTGCATTTGTAGCCAGGTTTTGATTACAAGAGTGTGTAGACCTTTAAAACGAATTAAAGTAATTATCGTTGGCGAAGATCTTGGTTATTAATCTAACACTTATTATT
>JBKEAS010000026.1:0-9551 GCA_047972635.1 Anaerotignum sp. | reverse complement strand
GATTTTCGCACAAAACTTTTTCCGGCAAGTGCAAGGCTTGTGGAATTGGCAGATTCTATTTCAGAATTAAAAACTGTTTGTGCTTGTGGCAAAAAGGCAACGGTGAATGCCAGATTAAACCAAGATGGTTGCGTGATTACAAAAGGGGAGCAGATTTTTTTAGGTGGAAATGAAAGCTACCGTCCGATGTGTTATAGTTGCTGGAAAAAAGCAACAAAAAAGGAGATAGAAGAATGACCAGTCAGGAGTTTTTCGATTTTATAAATATTGCAGAAAATTTAAAAAACAACACCAGACATTCTGTCACAAGCAAAGGCAGGGAAGAAAGTGTTGCGGAGCATAGTTGGCGGGTTTCTTTGATGGCACTTTTGCTTGAGGAGGAAATTGTGGATGCTGACTTTAATAAAATCATTAAAATGTGCATCATTCATGACCTAGGGGAGGCAATTACTGGGGATATTCCTTCATTTTTAAAAACCGAAGCAGACTCTGTCCATGAAGATGAAATGGTGTTTGGGTTGATGGATACATTGCCTAAGCCACAAAGAGAGAAGTTTGTGGCATTGTTTCATGAAATGCTGGCATTAGAGACAAAAGAAGCAAAAATCTATAAGGCTTTGGATAAGCTGGAAGCGGTCATTCAACATAACGAGGCACCGCTATCTAGCTGGTTGCCCTTGGAATATGAATTAAATCAAACTTATGGGATAGAAGAAGCCAAAAATGCAGATAAAGTATTAGAGGATTTGCGTCAGGCTGCAGTTTCTCATACGAAAAGAAAAATTGAAAAAGCACGTGAATAAATCTAAAAATGTGGAGAGTTATTTTATGAAAACAGCGCTGCAAAGAAAAATACGCTTATCAAATTTACAAATTGTTGCAATAGGATATTTTCTTGTGGCGACATTGGGAGCGATATTGCTTACATTACCTATTTCTTCTGTTGAGGGGAATACGACGTTTCAACAAGCGTTATTTACATCCGTTTCTGCCTCGTGCGTGACCGGTCTTGTGGTTGTAGATACGAGTACGCATTGGTCCTTGTTTGGTCAATGCGTGATACTGGGGCTAATCCAAATTGGTGGTATGGGCTTTATGACGATTGGGGTACGCTTTATGTTATTCATTCGGCGTAAAATTAGCTTGCGTGAGCGTGAGATGATGGTGGAAAGCATCAATGCCAACCAGTTGGGTGGCATTCTTAACTTAACAAGAAAAATTGTACGAGGAACCTTTATTGTTGAAGGGATCGGGGCATTATTGTTATCTTTTCGTTTTATTCCACAGTTTGGCTTTGCAAAGGGCTTGTTTTATAGCGTGTTTCATTCTATTTCGGCATTTTGTAATGCTGGATTTGACTTGATGGGTAAGCAATCACCGTATAGTTCTTTGCTTACTTACTACAATGACGTTTGGGTGAATTTTATTATTATGGCACTCATTGTGATTGGTGGTATAGGTTTTTTGGTTTGGGACGATGTTTGTACGCGTGGGGCTAAATGGAAAAGATACCGTTTGCATACAAAAATTGTTTTGGCAAGTTCAGGAATTTTGATAGTTGGCGGTGCCTTCTTGTTTTTTCTTCTTGAAGCATCGGCAACGGGGTCACAAATGGGCATTGGGAACAGAATGCTTACCGCATTATTTCAGTCTGTTACCTGCAGAACGGCAGGATTTAACACCGTTGATACTGCGGGATTGAGCGAAGGTAGTAAAGTTTTATCTATGATATTGATGTTTATTGGTGGTAGCCCTGGTTCAACTGCAGGTGGTGTTAAGACAACGGCTTTTGCTGTGATGATTTTGCATGCCGTCACAGGGGCACGTTGTACGGGAGATGCAACTATTTTTGATAGAACAATTGAGGCGGATGCACTGCAAAAGGCTGTATCCATTTTTACAATTAACCTTGGGCTTGTGGTCCTTGGTACGTTGGTTATTTGTGCCGTACAACCGCTAGCGGCTACGGATGTGTTGTTTGAAACTTTTTCAGCTATGGGGACGGTTGGTATGTCCACAGGCATTACACGAGAGTTGAACACAATTTCCGCTTATATGATAACAGTGTTGATGTTTTTAGGCCGTGTAGGCAGTGTGTCGTTGGCAACGGCGTTGTTGGAGAAAAAAGCAAAACCGCCAATTACATTACCTACAGAAAAAATTTTGATAGGATAAAGGTGAGAATATGAAGTCGTTTTTGATCATTGGTATGGGCTCGTTTGGGCATCATTTGTGCCGAAGCTTTGCACAAAAAGATTGTGAAATTATGATTGTAGATCAAAACCAGGAAAACTTAGAGGGTATGCTTGATTATGTGACTAGTGCAAAAACCGGAGATTGTACCAATCCGGCAGTGTTAAGTAGTTTTGGTGTTGCATATTTTGATGCTTGCTTTGTTTGTATGGGTACAAATTTTCAAAATAGTTTGCAGATCACCAGTTTGTTGAAAGAGTTGGGTGCAAAGAAGGTATATAGCAAGGCGGATGAAGATATCCAAGCGAAGTTTTTATTACGCAATGGTGCAGATGAAGTGATTTATCCTGAAAAGGATGGGGCAGAGCGTATTGCCATTCGGGCGAGTTCGGATAGTATTTTTGATTGTATTGAAATTTCAAGCGATTTTTATATTATGGAAATTGAACCGTTGCCAGAATGGATTGGGAAAACCATCCGTGAGTTGGACTTTAGGAATAAGTTCAAAATGAATATTATGGCAATAAAAATAGATAAAGAGATTTATCCTATGCCGGGTGTGGATCATGCATTTTCCAAGGAAGAACATTTGATGGTATTGGGGCATGTGGATGACATACGAAGCTTAATGAAATAAATATAGGGTTTATGTGAAAAATACAAAGAAGGATTTTTTTGTTATTGTTTTGGCAAGGAAATTTGTAAAAAAGGAAAATGCTACAATAATTCATTGCGTTTATGGGAAGAATGACATTAAGATAAAATCTTTGCTAATAAGTTAGAATTAGGTAAATTATTCTTGCCTACAGGGACGGAATAATGTTAAACTATAAAAATGTAGTTGTCTGCCTGTTTTTAGGTAGTAAGAAAGAACGAGGTGAACCAGATGGGTTTTTTTGAAAAAATATTTGGTAGTTATAGTGAAAAAGAAATCAAACGAATTACACCGATTGTAAATAAGATTGAAGGGTTGGCTCCTCAGTATGAAAATTTGACAGATGAAGAACTGCGAGGGAAAACACAAGAATTTAAAGACAGACTAGCAAAAGGTGAAACATTAGATGACCTGTTGCCAGAAGCATATGCCGTTGTGCGTGAAGCATCGTCTCGTCCGCACGTGTTAAATATGCGTCATTTTCCTGTGCAGTTAATGGGTGGTATCGTTATGCACCAGGGGCGTATTGCCGAAATGAGAACGGGCGAAGGTAAGACATTGGTTGCCACTTTACCTGCATATTTGAATGCACTTGAGGGCAAGGGTGTTCATGTTATTACAGTAAACGATTATTTGGCACAGCGTGACTCCGGATGGATGGGCGAGGTATTCCGTTTTCTTGGACTAAGCGTTGGGTGTATTACAAATGGCCTGGAAACCGAAGGCAGACGAGAAGCTTATGCTTGTGATATTACCTATGGTACAAATAATGAATTTGGCTTTGACTATTTGCGTGATAACATGGTGGTTCGAAAAGAGAATATGGTGCAAAGAGATTTGCACTTTTCCATCATTGATGAGGTTGACTCTGTTTTAATTGATGAGGCAAGAACGCCTTTGATTATTTCGGGTAGCGGCTCCAAATCTACTGATTTGTACCGTGTTGCAGACCTTTTTGCAAAACAGCTTAAAAAAGGCCGTATCTTAAACGAAGAAGACGCAATGAACCCTTTGTTAAAGGAAGAATTGCAAGAAGAAGGCGATTTTGTCTTGGATGAGAAGGCGAAGTCTGTTGTTTTGACGCAAGAGGGTGTGGGAAGGGCAGAAAAATTCTTTTCTGTTGACAACCTTTCTGACCCAGAAAATATGGAAGTGCAACACCATATCAATAATGCCCTTAAGGCAAATTACAATATGCACTTAGACAAGGATTATGTAATTGCAGATGGCGAAATTGTCATTGTAGATGAGTTTACGGGACGTATGATGCCTGGTAGACGTTATTCTGACGGGTTGCATCAAGCAATTGAAGCAAAAGAAAATCTACAGGTAAGACGAGAAAGTAAAACACTTGCAACCATAACATTCCAGAATTATTTCAATAAATATAAGAAAAAAGCAGGTATGACTGGTACTGCAAAGACAGAAGAAGAAGAATTTCGTAACATTTATGGCATGGATGTTTTGGAAATTCCTACAAACAGACCAGTGCAAAGAAAAGATGCACATGATGTTGTTTACCGCACAGAGGCTGGTAAATTCCGTGCAGTTGTAAAAGAAATCGCACTAGCATACGAAAAAGGGCAACCTGTTTTGGTGGGTACGGTTACGATTGATAAATCTGAAGAATTAAGCAAGCTTTTAAAAAGAGAAGGCATCAAGCACCAAGTTTTGAATGCGAAATATCACGCACAAGAAGCTGAGATTGTTGCACTGGCAGGACAGCTAGGTGCAGTTACCATTGCGACAAATATGGCAGGACGTGGTACGGATATTAAGCTTGATGAAGGTGTTGCAGAGCTTGGTGGCTTAAAAATCATCGGTACAGAAAGACATGAGTCTAGACGTATTGACAACCAGTTGCGTGGTCGTTCGGGACGTCAAGGGGATCCTGGTGAGTCTCGCTTCTATATTTCTTTAGAAGATGATTTGATGCGTCTATTTGGTGCGGAAAGAACAATGAAGCTTGTAGATGCGATGGGTATGAGTGAGGACGAACCCATCGAAGCGGGCATGCTCTCAAAAGCAATTGAAAATGCACAAAAGAAGGTAGAGGGCAACAACTTTGCCATTCGTAAGCATTTGTTAGAATACGATCAAGTTATGAATGAACAACGTGAAATTATCTATGGAGAACGCCGTCGTGTATTATATGGCGAAGATCTAAGAGAGAGTATCGTTGGCATGATTGACCGTGTGGTTGAGCGTTGTGTTGATGCGCATATGGGCGATGAACAGCTACCTGAAGAATGGGATATGGATTCTTTTAGTGAGCATTTTGCTACAATCATTCCTGTTGGCAAGGTAAATATAAAAGAAGATGCGTTAAACGAAATGACAAAGGCTAAGTTAAAAGAAAACTTAACAAAGCTTGGTCATCAGTTATATGAATTAAAAGAAAAAGAAATTGGCGAAGTAGATCGTATGCGTGAATTAGAACGTGTGATTATGCTTCGTGTGATTGACCAAAAATGGATGGATCACATTGATGAAATGGACCGTATGCGTCAGGGGATTGGTTTGCATGCATATGCGCAAAGAGATCCACTGATGGAATATAAATTCGCCGCTTATGATATGTTTGATGAATTAAGCTGTAATATCCAAGAAGATACATTGAAAATTTTGTATCGTCTTCGTGTTCAAACAGAGGTAAAACGTGAAGAAGTGGAACGTCCTATGTTTACCAATAAGGACGATTCTGGCGTAAAACAGCCTAAAAAACGTGATGACGATAAGGTGGGTCGTAATGATCCTTGTCCTTGCGGTAGTGGCAAGAAATACAAACAGTGCTGTGGTAGATAAAGAAATCTTTTTGGAGATATGATATGAGTAAAATCATAGAGATACCTTTTCCCATACCTTTTTATACCCAAAGGGTGACGAAGGAGAGTTGGGAAATTGATGGCTTTTTGAATTTTCAAGACGGTCTTGACTGGGAGATGCGAGGATGTGGGATTGCATCACTTAGGATGGTTCTAGATGCCTTTTTATTGCGTGAAGGGAAGCCTTGTTGTGAAGGGCAAGGCACGATGATAAAAAGGGGACTGGAAAAAGGAGCATATAAACCAAATGTTGGTTGGATCCACCAAGGATTGGCTGAGATGTCGCTAGACTATGGCCTTGTTGGCACTGCCCATAGGGGCAAGACTGTTTCTGATCTTGTTTTGGAAATTTCAAAACAGACATTTCCTTGCATTATATCGGCATCGCCCAAATTTGCCGGTGGGAAGCCCGACCATGAAGGTAATATTTATCAAAAAGGTGGGCATTTGGTGGTTGCTTATGGCTGCAAGGTAGACCCAACTGGGAAGATTTTGGCATTTTTGGTTCATCACCCTTCTTGTTTTGTAGAGTGCAACTGGGCAGGACATTGGGTTTCTATAGAAGAATTTGAGGCATCATTTTCTGGGAACTATATCGCATTTAAAGAAGTAGAAAAACAATAATAAGTTTTATTTTAAAGGAGTTGATTTTTAATGTTCATGTTAGAACAGATCCGTCTTGGGCTTTCTGCTTACGACGAAAAATTAGAGGAAATGGGGGCTTCACTTTGACGTTGCAAGCGCCAAAGAGAAGATCTTAGAATTAGAAGAACTTTCCGCCGACCCTGAATTTTGGGGCGATTTGGAAAAAAGTCAAAAAACATTGCAACAACTAAAAGCACTCAAAACAAAGGTTGCAAGGTATGAAGGATTGGTTACAACCTACGAAGATATCCTAACCTTAATTGAGATGGGGATAGAGGAAGAGGACGAGAGTGTTTACGAAGAAGTAAAAGAAATGCGTGACGTGCTGGAGAAGGAATACGAAGAACTACATGTGTCTACTATGCTTGATGGTGAGTATGACCGTAACAATGCCATTGTGACTCTTCATGCAGGAACAGGCGGTACGGAAGCTTGTGATTGGACGAATATGTTATTCCGTATGTATAGCAAATGGGCAGCAAAAGCGGGTTATGAAGTGGAAATTTTGGATATGCTAGACGGTGATGAAGCAGGTATCAAATCTGTTACAATTCAAGTAAATGGAGAAAATGCGTATGGCTATTTAAAATCTGAAAAGGGGATACACCGTCTTGTTCGTGTTTCGCCTTTTGATAGCTCGGGCAGGCGACATACGTCTTTTGCATCTTGCGACGTTATGCCAGAGATTGAAAACGATAACGAAATCGAAGTGAAAACAGATGACATTCGTATCGATACTTATCGTGCCAGTGGTGCGGGTGGTCAGCATATTAATAAAACTTCATCCGCAATTAGAATTACGCACTTTCCTTCTGGTGTTGTTGTGCAGTGTCAGGATGAAAGAAGTCAGTTTAGCAATAAGGAACGTGCATTTAAAATGCTTAGAAGTAAATTGCTTGCATTAAAGATCGAAGAACAAATGCAAAAACTTGCAGAAATTCGAGGCGATGTGAAAGAAATTGGTTGGGGCAGTCAAATTCGTTCTTACGTTTTTATGCCGTATACTATGGTAAAAGATCATCGCACGAGCCAGGAAACAGGTAATGTGGGTGCTGTAATGGATGGAGAAATTGATAGCTTTATCAGTGCATATCTTGCTTGGATTCATAGCTAAAGGAGAGAACTTTGAAAGAAATCAAAATTTCCAAAAGCGAAGAAAATCAAAGGTTGGATAAATTCCTACTAAAATATATGAATAAAGCCTCAAAAGCTTTTATTTATAAAATGTTGCGTAAAAAACGTATCAAATACAACGGAAAAAAAGCAGAAGGTAATGAGTTGCTACGTGAAGGCGACTCCCTTTTGCTGTATCTTTCTGACGAAACAATCACTTCTTTTATGGAAGAAAAGGTGCTTGCAAAGGCAAACCGAAGTTTTTCAATTGTTTATGAGGATGATGATATATTGGCGGTGACAAAGCCGGCAGGAATTTTGACACATCCTGAAAAAAGTAGTGACGCAGATACACTCATAGACCAAATTTTGTTTTATCTTTACCAAACCAAGCAATATAACCCATCGGCAGAGTCTACATTTACGCCGGCTCTTTGTAACAGGTTAGATAGAAATACAAGTGGCATTGTACTGGCGGGTAAGACTTTAAAGGGCGTACAAGGTTTAAACGAAGCAATCAGAAACCATGAGGTGGATAAATATTATATTACTTTGGTTAAAGGTTTGGTGAAACAAAGCGGCGAAATTTCAGCCTTTCATGCAAAAGAAGAAGGTCGTAATCAAGTCCGCATTTCACAAGAGGCGGAAGAAGGTGCTAAAAATAGCATTACAAAATTTCGTCCTTTGGCATATAAAGAAGGCTATACTCTTTTGGAAATTCATCTAATCACAGGAAAAACCCATCAAATTCGTGCCCATATGCAATCCATGGGTCATCCCGTTGTGGGAGATCGAAAATATGGAAACGCACAGGTAAATGAAGCGTTTAGGCGAGATTTTGGATTGTCAAATCAATTTCTTCATGGGGCAAAGTTTGTATTTTCCGATACAACAGGGCATCTAGCCTACTTGAAAGGAAAAACGCTCGTTGCACCCTTGACTAAAGTTTTTTGGCAGATTGTTGTGGATATTTTTGGGGATGACGTGAAACTAGATTAGTAAGGGAGATGCTTACATGAAAGCCATTATTTTGGCAGCAGGCTATGCGACAAGGCTATATCCTTTGACGTTGCATAAGTCTAAGGCTTTGCTTGAAATTAATAAAAAGCCGATTATTGATTATATTATTGACCAGATGAACCATGTAGATGGTCTTGATGAGATTTATGTAGTTACAAATAGCCGTTTTTACCAACAGTTTTTGGACTGGGCAAAAGAAGTAAAAACGAGCGTTCCAATTTGTATTTTGGACGATGGCACAACGGATGATAGCAACAAACGTGGAGCCATTGGAGATATCCAATTTGTGGTAGAACAAAAGCAAATTGACGACGAGTTGATGATTATTGCAGGCGATAATTTTTTTACGTATTCTTTGAAGGATTATGTAGATTTTTTCCATAAAAAAGATAGAGATTGCGTTTGCGTAAAGGTTTGGGAGGATCAAGCATCTTTATCTCAATTCGGCATTGCCCTTTTGGATGAAAAGGGGATGGTGCTTGACATTGAGGAAAAACCCAAACAGCCAAAATCAAATACAGTCGTATTTGCAACGTACTTATATAAGAAAGAAACGGTACCTTTGTTTGGTACCTATTTAGCTGAGGGAAATAAACCCGATGCACCTGGGAATTTTCCGGCATGGTTGTATCATCAAAAAGAGGTATATGCTTACACATTCACTGGTGAGTGTTATGATATTGGAACACCTGAAAGCTACCAAGAGGTGTGCAAAATCTATGAGGATTAAGTCCACGCAATTGCGGCGACTGATAGGGAAAGGGCCGCTTGATGCTCTCCCGTAAGGAAGCAAAAGAGAATGCTTCTTTATGAGAGTGAATTCTAGCGGTTTTTTGAGTTTGACCAAATGAAGATGTGTTTACGATAGATGATGGCATGATGGAATTTTTATAAGATACATAAGGAGAAGAAACAATGGAATGGATTGAAGTTTTTGTATCGGTAAGCCAAACAGGGCTTGAGGTAGTGGCCGGAGCTTTATATGAATGTGCTTTGACAGGGCTTATGATTCATGATGAGGCTGATTTTCAGGAGTTTTTGGAAAAACCAGATAGGGATTGGGATTATATTGCCGACGAACTGATGGAAGAAAAGCAAAA
>JBKEAS010000264.1:0-5211 GCA_047972635.1 Anaerotignum sp. | reverse complement strand
AAAAAAACATATACTTGTATACAAGAGATTATGAATGACAAAAGTATTTCAGTATCAAATAAATCTTTTTCAATAGTGTATTCAATACTAAATAATTCTATAAGTTTAGATGATGCTGAATATTATCTAATTAATTATGACATAAAGCAATCTACAGAATATAGAAGAATATTGTGTGCGTATGATTATATGAAATATGCACTTGATAAAACTTTAATATCAATTTAATATCAAAACCAAAATAAACCCCGTAAAAACCGTCTAACTTCAAGGTTTTACGGGGTTGTTTCTGACTCCCACTCGATTGTTGCAGGTGGTTTGGAGGTAACATCATACACGATACGATTAATATGTTTTACTTCGTTAACAATACGAACGCTTACACGGTCTAACACGTCGTAAGGGATACGTGCCCAATCAGCGGTCATAAAGTCGGTAGTTGTAACACCACGAAGGGCAACGGTGTAATCATAAGTTCTAAAATCACCCATAACGCCTACGGAACGAACGTCAGTGATAACAGCAAAATATTGGTTGATACTACGATCTAAGCCGGCTTTTGCAATCTCATCGCGGAAAATTGCATCAGCTTCTCTTAAGATTTCCAATTTATCTTCTGTTACTTCGCCAATAACACGAATACCCAAACCAGGGCCGGGGAAAGGCTGACGCCATACTAAATTTTCAGGTAAGCCAAGTTCAATACCCATCTGGCGAACCTCATCTTTAAACAACAATCGCAAAGGTTCAATGAGTTCTTCAAAATCAACCACAGAAGGCAAGCCGCCTACGTTGTGGTGAGATTTGATTACAGCTGAGTCGCCCAAACCGCTTTCAATCACGTCGGGATAAATCGTTCCCTGTACCAAATATTGAACTTTACCAATTTTTTTTGCTTCGTCTTCAAAAACACGAATAAATTCTTCGCCAATCGCTTTTCTCTTTGCTTCAGGCTCTGTAACACCTTTTAGTTTATTCAAAAAGCGTTCTTGTGCATTGGCACGAACAAAATGAGAATCAAAGAAGCCGTCAAAAACATTTTCTACTTCGTCGCCTTCGTTTTTACGCATCAAACCATGATCCACAAATACACAAGTCAATTGCTTACCAATTGCTTTAGAAACCAAAGCGGCAACAACGCTAGAATCTACACCACCAGAAAGGGCACAAAGTGCCTTACCATCGCCAACTTGTACACGAATTTTTTCAATCTGATCTTCAATATAGTTTGTCATGGTCCAATCGCCACTACAAGCACAAATCTCATACAAGAAGTTATGGATCATGTCGGTACCTTTTGGAGTATGGTTTACTTCAGGGTGGAACTGAACGCCATAAAAGCCTTTGTCGGGATATTCGATTGCTGCAGCAGGGCAAGTGGCACTAGTGCCAACAACACGGAAACCGTCAGGCAAATCTGTGACAAAATCGGTATGGCTCATCCAACAGATTTCTTTTTCTTCAATGCCTTTGAAAAGCTTGCTATTTGTATTAAGAGAAACTTCGGTTTTGCCATATTCGCTTTTTTCCAGAGCATTGCCAACTTTACCGCCCAGGGTATATGCCATAAGTTGACAGCCGTAGCAAATTCCTAAAACAGGAATACCTAATTCGAAAATTTCGGGGTCACAGTGGGGGGATTTTTCATCATACACACTATTAGGCCCGCCAGTGAAAATGATCCCCTTTGGATTTTTTGCCTTAATTTCTTCGATCGGCTTATTCCAGGGCATGATTTCACAATATACATGATGCTCTCTGACACGGCGTGCAATCAACTGATTATATTGGCCGCCAAAGTCTAATACGATAATCGTTTCGTGGTTCATCTCTAACCTCCATAAAAATTTCATTACAATCCGCTCTTGTGAAAAGAAAAGTCGTCGAAAAACTCCGACGACAGGTTCTGTTTTTATATTAGCATAGCCCACAAATCTTGACAAGTAAAAAAGCCATGAAAGATCTATTTTTTCTGAAATGTTTGTGGGAATAAGGGATATTAGCCCATTGACAGCTTTGGTGTAGTTTGCTATCATTTTAAAGTTGTTGCCTATATATTTGGTAGGCTTTTGGTTATATTTCGCTTAGGAGGGAATTATGATTTTTTTTGAAAGATGTTTTAAATTAGAACAAAATAATACAACGATGAAAACGGAAATATTGGCTGGCTTAACTACATTTATGACGATGGCTTATATTCTTGTAGTGAACCCTAGCATATTAAGCACGACAGGGATGGATGCAGGAGCACTTTTGACAGCAACCTGTATTGCATCGGCATTAGGTACGTTATGCATGGCTTTTTTTGCAAACTACCCGTTTGCTTTGGCTCCGGGGATGGGGTTAAATGCATACTTTGCATACACCGTTTGTGGGCAATACGGTTATGGATGGGAAGTTGCATTGGCAGCTGTATTTATAGAAGGACTTATTTTTATTTTGCTTTCGGTTGTGAATGTGCGAGAAGCAATTTTTAATGCCATTCCTACAAATATGAAAAAAGCCACAAGTGTGGGTATCGGTATGTTTATTGCTTTTATCGGCTTTCAGAACTCTGATATTATTGTCACAGATCCTGTTGTTTGCGTAGCACTAGGCAATATTAGAAGTGTGCCGGTTGCATTATCTTTAATTGGAATTATTATTACATTGGCTTTGGTAATTAGAAATGTAAAAGGAGCCTTGTTTTTAGGTATTATTCTAACATGGTTACTGGGTATTGTTTGTCAGCTTACGGGGTTATATGTAGTTGATGTTGAGGCTGGAATGTACTCTCTCATACCACAAGGGATTATGTCTGCACCGCCAAGTATTTCTCCGATTGCAATGAAACTAAGCTTTGATGGGATTGAAATTCTTGATTTGATCACGGTTGTGTTTGCATTCTTATTTGTAGATTTATTTGACACGTTAGGAACCTTAATTGGTGTTTCTTCTAAAGCAGGATTTATTGATGAGGATGGAAAATTACCCCGCATCAAAGGTGCTTTATTTGCAGACGCAGTTGCCACAACTTGTGGTGCTGCCTTAGGAACATCTACAGTTACTACGTTTGTTGAAAGTGCCTCGGGTGTATCTGATGGTGGACGTACGGGTATGACTGCATTTACAACTGCCATATTATTTCTAGTTGCGTTATTATTTTCTCCTATTTTAACTACAATTCCTTCCTTTGCAACAACGCCTGCGTTGGTGGTTGTAGGTCTATTTATGGTTGAGAATATCAGAGAAATTGATTTTAGCGACTATACAGAAGGTTTCCCGGCGTTTATGACAATTATCATGATGGTTGTTGCCTACAGTATTTCAGAAGGCTTGGTTTTTGGCGTTATTTCTTACGTACTACTGAAAGTGCTTAGCGGCAGGGCGAAAGAATTAAATCCTGTTATTGTCATCATTGGCATACTATTCTTTTTCAAACTGATTTCTTAAGTATATCGAGTTCTGTTATCACTACTCGCCACTATTTTAGAGTGGCGAGTTTTTTTTATTGCGAAAAAAAGATGAAATAGAGACGATTATTTCGATTATTTGAAACAAGAGTCAAAAACAGTTGTTTCTTGTCGGAAATACATCTATAATAGCCAGTATGAAATGAAGAATAAAAGATGAAAAAGGGTGATCAATCGTATGAAAAATTTGCTAGTAGCACAGTCTGGCGGACCTTCGGCGGCGATTAACGCAACATTATGTGGTGTGGTTGAAAAAGGAATTTCAGATAGAAATATCGGCAAGGTTTATGGAGCAAGAAATGGGATTGTGGGGATTTTAGCGGATAGAATAATTGAATTAAATCCGTTGCTTTCTGACCCTAGCTCCTTGCAACTTTTGTGTCAAACACCTTCTTCCGCACTGGGTTCTTGCAGAATGAAGCTGTCTGATTGGGAAGAAGATGTGTTAGAGTATGAGAAAATAATTTCTTTGTTTAGGAAATACAACATTGGTTATTTTATCTATATTGGTGGAAATGACTCGATGGATACAGTAGATAAGCTTGCGACGTATTGCAAGCGAAATAAAATTGATGATATCTCTATTATAGGTGCACCAAAAACCATTGATAATGACTTGATGGAAACAGACCATTGCCCAGGGTTTGGTTCGGCGGCAAAATATATTGCTACCACGTTTTCAGAAATTGCTTGTGACTGCAACGTATATGCATTACCAGCAGTTACGATTGTGGAGGTTATGGGACGTGATGCAGGGTGGCTTACGGCATCGTCGGCACTAGCCAGAGTGAATGGTGCCAGTGCACCGGATTTGATTTATCTTTGTGAAAGGGCATTTTCGGTGGAACAGTTTTTAAAGGATGTACGTGAAAAACTAGAACAAAAGCATACAGTCATCATTGCTGTAAGCGAAGGAATCAAAGACGAAGAAGGACGCTATATCACAGAAAGTTTGCAAGGGAAGGCTTGTGACGCCTTTGGGCATAAAATTTTGGCGGGAGCGGCGAGGTTTTTGGAAGAAATTGTTCGTGAAGAAATTGGTTGCAAGGTAAGAAGTGTGGAGCTGAATTTGATGCAACGCTGTGCATCCCATGTGGCAAGCGAGGCGGATATTTATGAGTCAAGGCTTCTAGGCGCGGCAGCGGCAGACTATGCCATTTCTGGCGAGACGGGGAAAATGGCTGCAATCAGGAGAATATCCACTGAGCCATACCGTTTTGAGATTGATTTTGTTGAAATCAATAAAATTGCAAACAAAGTCAAAGAGGTGCCTCTTGCGTGGATTAATGCTGAAGGCAACGACGTTACCCAAGACATGATTGACTATTTGCTTCCTTTAATTCAAGGAGAGTTACCTTGTACTTACAAAAATGGCGTGCCTGTTCATTTGCGGTTATACTGATTTATAAACACGATATAAGAAAAAATTGCAGTCCGAATAAGGTATGAAATATGCTATAGCGTGTGGCAAAGAATAAAACCATCAGCACAAGTAAAGTGAGAAGAAGGGTTTGTTTGTATAAAATTTACCAAAAGCGTACATACTTTTTTCGAGGTGGATATATATGAAGAAAAAAGTTGCACTTTTGGCTCTTACTGTTTTATTTGTTTCGATGGGCTTAGGTTACTTTTTTTCCACGAAAGATCAGCAAATGAACACAACACCGACCCAGATGGAACTGGTTCAAGCTGCTAAGAGTGAAGTAACCTTGCAAAAGGAAGGGAAAGTCATTTACCAGTATTATTACACAAAGGATGC
>JBKEAS010000261.1:0-4594 GCA_047972635.1 Anaerotignum sp. | reverse complement strand
ATTCATCTGCAAATTTTCTTTATAGTTTGAATATTCATTCGCTAGTAACAAGTCCCCAATCTTCAGTTCTGCCTTTGTTCCATGATAAAAAGGCCCCGTTTCTCCAGCTAATACGTCTGACTCCTTGTATAACTTATGGTACTTTTCACAGTTTTTATCATCTTGCAATTTAGCATAACAATACGAAAAATGATTGTATAATAACGGAATTGCACTCTTTACCGCAACATCATCAATTGTAGTGGCAATTTGAAATGTCTTTTCAAACCATTCCAACTTCTCATTTATGTCGGTTTTACTTCTGGCTATAAAATATGATACTAAGTATTTCTCAAAATCATTAGAGGTTTTTTCTAATGCTTCTAAAAATATTTTTTCAGCTTCATCCACATTTTCATTTTTTTCTAAATATGGTATCCCTCTCATACAAATTTTTACAATTTCATTGCTTGGGCTAAAATCAATATGCATATAATCACTCCATTATGATTGCGTCTAATGGTATCTAAAATCTCAAATACCATTCATTTTTTACAAATCCAACTACTTTTTCTTCTTATTTCTAGGTTTTGGCACTGGGATCACTTTTTCAAGCATAGAAGCAATTTCTTTACTAAGCTCCACATTTTCCACATCTAAAATAAAATGCTCCTTTGCCCCTGGATATGGCATACCCAAGTTGGCATGATTTGCAATCATAATATCCCTAATATCTTCAATATTTTTAACATAAACCGTGTTGTCACATACCAGAAAAATTGGTTTGTCATTGGCATATATCATATACTCCCCAAACATTTTTTTATAGCGAACAGCCCCAACACCGTTTATTTGTTCGCATACATATACAATGTATGCTTCTGTGCAAGCCATACTATCTTCATGCCCTACACTTTTTTGTCATTTGTCTAGCAAAGAAAATTCTTCGCCTTTCCATACGCCATATTGCTCCTCTAATTTTTCAAAAAATGTTTCGCCTCTATAAATATCAATCATCTTTTTTTCAAATGCTTCCGTTTCCTCCGTTTTAACCAAAACTGTAAACATCACCTTATCCGAATATTGCGTATCAAAGAGAATATGTTCATTTTGTAATATTTGGTATTGCACCTTGCCCGAGTCCGTATACTCCGCAATAACCTCATACCTTGTATACAAAATCAGTTCGACAATTCCAGCCGACAAAATTCCTTCCTTTGCAGCCTTCCCATACGCCCGAACCAATCCGCCAGTCCCAAGAAGTGTACCTCCAAAATAACGTGTAACAACAATAGCAGTATTTTTAATTTCTTCACCTTTTAAAACATTCAAAACAGGCATACCCGCCGTTCCTTGTGGTTCGCCATCGTCGCTAAAACGCTGCATTTCATCACGTTCCCCAAGCTGATATGCAAACACATTATGCCTTGCATCCCAATATTTTTTTTTCATTTCATCTATAAAAGCTCTTGCTTCATCTTCCGATTTTATAGGACGTACTGTTGCAATAAAACGTGATTTTTTCTCCGTAATCTCCGCTTCCGCTTCACATAAAATTGTTTTATATTGATTAAGCATATTTTCACCATCGATTATCAAAATTTATTTTTTATTCATTATACCATAAAAAAAATAATTGTCCCTTCTTAAGCTCTGAAAACTTGGAAAATCTTTAAATCCTTTTGAACGAATGAAGAATTTCATTTTGAGCAAGATAACTTTGAGGTGATAAAAATGGCTTTAGAATATAAAGACCTTGATGATTTATTAAATCGAAATCCCAAATCAAAGAATTTTTTTGATTCCTTACCGGAAGACCGTCAATTTAACGTACGACAATATCAAAATGATATCCATTATGACCTAGACCTAAGACGTTATGCCGAGCATCTTTTGAGAGGAGGTTATTAATATGTTTGGAAAAGAATACAATGATTTAGCGGATTTGCTTTTAAACAACTCCCGAGCACAATATTACTACAAAGGTTTACCAGATAATATACAACATGCTATTTCTCATAATAGCTCAGAAATTCGTTCCATGAAATCTCTACGACATTTTGCAAAAGTGGCTCAGAAAATACTCTAATGACTTGCCTTAAAACACCAAGTCTTGTGTCCTTTGCTTGAGCTTCAAAACAAAAAGTGGTAATTGTATATTTACAATTACCACTTTTTGTTTTATCTTTTATGCGTGCATTCTAATAACCAATTCCTGTCCAATATAAATCATATTAGGATTTGAAATTTGATCTCTATTATAGTCATAAATTGTTCTCCACTGATTGCCGTCGCCTAGCTCATTCTTTGCAATTTTCCATAAGCTATCGCCCGTTGCCACTTTATAAAACTCTTTCACAAGTTCAACCGTATCCTTATCATCTTTTGGTTCAACCGTTGGTGTAATCGGTTTTGTTACTGGTGGTTTCGGATCAACCGTCGGTGTAATCGGTTTAACATCAGGCTCGGAAACAATTTTAATTCTGCCTTGAGGTTCTGCATATTCCTGACCAACCACGCCACCCAAAGAGTCTACATACTGAATTAACGCCTCAGCATCAACAATACCTGTATCCTGAACGTAAGAGCCTTGCGTCAAAGCATAGTATGTGTCGCCACCTTCTGCTTGGAAACTATTTACAACCACAGTATAATTCGCTTTTGGATCAAAATCCTTGCCGCCAACACTTGTAATTGTTACACGGCTGCCAGGATTGGCTGGTGCAAAATATGTGGAATTTGGATATTGTGCACCATTTTCATATGTAACAGCTGTATTGATGGTATATTCAGCCCCTGCAATCTGTGGGAAACCACCCAAAGCTGTTGGTGTGCTAAATGTAGATGCTTCCAAAATTTCAAGCAACTGTTCACCTGTCACAGTTACCAAAACAACTGTATTGCCATAGGGGAATACAGTATATAACGTATTCATTGAAATATCCCCTACTGGAATACTGGCACGAATGCCGCCGCCATTAGAAATTGCAACGTCTACACTAATACCTAGGTTTTGTTCTTTTGCATACTCTTTACCAATATATAAATATGCATCTGAAGAAAAATCGCCTAAATTTGTCTCTGTTGTACGAACGCCAGGATCTCTTTCACCATCTAAAGCAACTTCCGTTTTGGCAAAAAGTCCTGCATAAAACTCGTCAATGACTGCTTTATCCGCTGCCACCATTTTTGTTAATGCTTCATCGTAGATACCAACCTCGGTTGCAAATTCTGCAACATTTGTCAATTCGGCTGTGGTTTCTTTTGTATCTTCATCAACAACAACCACACCAATATTTTCCAAATAAGAGCCTGTGCTTACAACTAAGGACTCCTTAACTTTCTCGCCACCATCTAATACAGTGTGGCTATGTCCATCTATGATAAGATCAATACCTTCTACCGCTTCAGCCACATCATAAGAACGTCTGCCCACACTTTCATCGTCAACGCCCAAATGGGTCAAAGCAATAATGTAATCGCAGCCTTCCGCTTCTAATTCATCAACCTCAGCTTGTGCTACTTTCATCATTTCTTCGCCATCCAAGAATGTCACATCTTTTACGCTACTAGGACTTGACTTCGTCTGTGTTTCAGCAGTATCTAACCCAAAGATACCAATCTTCATACCGCCTCTTTCCAACACAAAATTATCATCAAAATATGGCTGCGTTGTTCCTTTTTTCAAAATATTTGCATCTATAACCGGAATATCTGCCGCTTCTAAAACTGCAACCATATCCAAAAGTGCATCAAATCCAAAGTCAAATTCATGGTTACCTAAAGAAACCGCGTCATAACCAGCCGAAACCACATACTCAGCAGCATTTAAGCCCTTTTCATGATTGACTAAAGTTGTCCCTTGCGAAAAATCACCCGCATCCAATAAAATAACATCTGCACCCTGGGCAACATAATAATCCTTCAACCCTTTTACGCCCGCAATGCCAATACTTGTTTCTGTTGTCTCG
The DNA here is from genome assembly GCA_047972635.1 of Anaerotignum sp. Classification (GTDB taxonomy): domain Bacteria; phylum Bacillota; class Clostridia; order Lachnospirales; family Anaerotignaceae; genus Chakrabartyella. The sequence goes on along the minus strand of JBKEAS010000261.1, from coordinate 644 downwards.
TAGTAACCATGCATATCATTTGTATGGATTATCACGAGCTTCCCTTCCATATCAGCCCCAAATGCAGGAACAGATATACCCAATAATAGTGACAATGACAATAAAGATGATAAAACTTTTTTTCTGTAATTCATATTACCCCTCCTTATTTAAAACTAGAAATATATTACTTTTTTATCATACCACTTGTCTTAAGAAAATGAAACCTTTTTGCACAATCTTTACCAAAACTATACATAAATATACTAATAACTATATATTATTCTTTAAAACAAACTATGAATAAACCATAATCCAAAAATATGTCCAAAAAAATTCAACCTACATATATAGTTGCATCAATCATATCAAAAGCATAAAAAAATATTCTCCTAAAAAATCACCAATATCGTTTTCCACAAATCCTGCGTCTTGTCTTTCCAAATAAATCCAACCAAAACATATCCATCAATTTTCAAAATCCAATAATACCAAAACAAAAACTTCTTTTTCTTGAAATCTAGCACATTACAGTATAAAATAATCCCATATGTAAATTTTATGGACTTAGGAGAATAGCATGAGTATTTTAACTGTAGAAAACTTAAATCACGGCTTTGGTGACAGAGCAATTTTTAACAATGTTTCCTTTCGGTTGCTAAAAG
>JBKEAS010000256.1:0-1767 GCA_047972635.1 Anaerotignum sp. | reverse complement strand
ATGCAAATCAGGCTGATGCAGAAATCATAATCAATACCAATCCCGTTGGAATGTACACTCATACAGAGAAAAGTCCCATAGATTTAGCACATTTTTCAAAACTATTTGCTGTTGTGGATGTTGTCTATACCACTTTAAGAAACAAATTCGTAATAGTTGGAATATCTACAGGTGTAATTGCTGTGGGTGGACTAGATATGCGGATCGGCCAAGCAAAATGTGCTGTAGAAATTTTTTTAGATACACATATAGAAGATACCATAATACAAAAACAGTACCTGTCTCTTTTAGAAGAACGTAACAATCTGGTACTCATTGGCATGAGCGGTTGTGGCAAAACAACCTTAGGAAAAATGGTTGCCAAGGAATTAGGAAAAACTTTTGTTGACATAGACGAAGAAATTATAAAGCAAATCAATATGCCGATAGCCGACTACTTTTCAACTATGGGAGAATTGGCTTTTCGTGAACTAGAAAAAGCCACAGTCTTGAAATTTTCACACCAAAATGGACTTGTTATATCCACAGGCGGCGGAGTTGTAAAAGACAAATCAAATATAGATGTATTAAAGCAAAACGGCCTTATCTTTTGGATCAAAAGAGACGCCTCGCTGCTAGAGAGCGGAAATGGCAGACCTCTCACACCAAATGCGGAAGCCACCCTTCTTTTGTATCAGCAACGTCTACCTTTATACACCACATTTGCAGAAGCAATTTGCGAAAACAATACAACTGTGCAAAATGCACTAGAAGATATCTTGCAACAATACACCACCTTCTTAACTCACTCATAAAAAAAAATCAAAAAAATAATAACGGCGGTAAGCACAAAACTCTGTGCTTACCGCCGTTTGTTTTACAAACTAAAATTCAATTCTTTCTTTTATTCCATTAAGATACAGCAACTTTTTTAAAGCGAAACCGCTTATATTTTCGCTCCACAACTTCACATACACAACAAATTTTATCTGCAAACGTAACCACATAAGACTCAATATATCTAGGTGGAGTCAAAGTACAAGGCCACATATGTTTACGAATGGCATCTTGCTCAACTTTATTTAGCTTCGTAATTTTACTTGCGTTATCCAACGCCACTCTAGGATGCCAACAAGCATGGTGCATAGGAACTCCTTTTTTTGTTCTCCAATCGTACAAAAACAAATCATGTAGGAGTCCAGCTCTTGCTGCCGAACGATAATCCCAGCCCATCTGATAACAAATCAAAAAGCTATAATATGATACATTAATACTATGTTGTAGTCTACTTGTATTGCAATGCTGCATAAATGAATCCATCTTATTTACCATTTCGTGATCAATGATATCCTGTATACATTCCATATACACTGCTAACAGTTCATCCTCACTCATGTTGCTGAAATCTTTTTTGGAACCAATTGCCTTATGCATTGGCATCACTTCCTTTTTAAGATTAATATCCATTATATTTCTCTAACAGAGAAAACAATCCACTCACAGTACAAAAATTTATTCATTCCTTAAAATAAGAATTATAATATCTAAATTAAAGAACCACAAATTTTCTGCCGTTCTGTTCATGTTCGTAGTATAACACAGTTGCTTTTTCCAATCAAGAAATATATTATTAAAAATTTATAACATTTTTGGAAAAATAGCTTGTGTGATTTTTCATTTCAAAAAAAATATAGCCCTACTTTGCAATAAGGCTATATTTCTTTTCCTATCCTCATATCACTTCTATTTTTCCCTAGGTTTTGCAATCAAAGCTACAATAAAAGCAAA
>JBKEAS010000012.1:0-3704 GCA_047972635.1 Anaerotignum sp. | reverse complement strand
ACAAAGTTTTCCATGCCCATCTCGATAAATTCAATCCATTGGTTCATTTGCTCTTTAAATTCACTCATATTTCTCACTCCTCTGTTTGAAAAGGTTCTTCTTTCCATAAACCTGCTTCCTTACGCAAAAGAAGAATATCTCCCTCCGCCACAGCTAATTTTTCTTTGCAAAACGCAGAAAGCGCCAATCCTTCTTTATAAAAAGCCACTGCGTCATCCAAGGAAACCTCTTCTTGTTCCAATGTCTCAACGATTTCCTCTAACCGCTCAAGTGATTGTTCAAATGTCAACTTCTTCTTCGCCATAAGGTATCACCGCCTTTTCCAAAACCCTAGCTTTTAATTGACCATCTTGTAGTCTAAGAAAGAGAATTTCGTCCTTTTTAATTTGTTTCACAGAAACAATTGTTTCCCCTTCTTCATTTGTCGCCAAACCATACCCTCGCTTCATCACCGACAAAGGGGAGGATGCGTAAAGCCTAGCCTCACTCGTGGCAATCCGCTGGCCAAAATCAACAAGCTTTCGCTCTATTGTTTTTGACATATCTGCATCTATATTTTCTAAAAACAGCTGTGTGTTATGAATGCGTTCTAAAGGGCGTTTTAATATAGGTCGTTCTTTTATATACGCCAACCTACGCTGTGCATCAGCCAAAATGACCGAAACAGTTCGAGACAGTCGCAGTTCAATCCCAGATATTTGCTCACTCTTTTGCGTCAAAAGGTTGGTTGCCAATTCTGCTGCTGCAGAGGGAGTTGGTGCACGCAAATCCGACACAAAGTCTGCAATTGTAAAATCCGTTTCATGCCCAACGGCAGAAATGACAGGAATTTCCGAGGCAAAAATAGCCCTAGCAACCTTCTCCTCGTTGAATGCCCACAAATCTTCCATCGAGCCACCGCCTCGACCAAGGATAATCACATCTGCTTTTGCCCATTCATTTGCAAGCCTAATGGCTTGCACAATGTCATCAGCAGCCCTGTCTCCTTGCACTAATGCAGGAAAAATGGTAATTTTTACTCTCGGGTCTCTTCTCTTTACAATTTGGATAATGTCTCTTACCGCTGCCCCTGTAGGTGAAGTAATAACGGCTATGGATTCTATTGTTGTAGGTAAGTCTCGTTTAAAATCTCTATCAAAAAGTCCTTCTTCTTCCAATTTTTTCTTTAATTGATCAAAACCGATTTGCAACGATCCAATCCCCACAGGCTCTATCATTTCTGCATAAAGTTGATACTGTCCCGTTTTTTCATATAGCGAAACGTATCCATATAAAATAACGCTCATGCCATCTTGCGGAACAAAAGGTAAACCATATGCATCTTGTTTAAACATGACACAAGAAATTGCCCCTTGTGCATCTTTTAAACTAAAGTACAAATGTCCGCCTGAATGGGCTTTAAAGTTCGATATCTCACCTTTGACCAAAAGGCTTCTTAATATAAAATCGCTCTCCATGAGATTTTTAATATACCTATTTATCTGACCCACAGAAAAAACCTTTGGCTCAATCATATCTTTGCTCCTTTAAAGTTTTAAACTGTTGTTTAAAAGATCTTTTGTGTTTTACAAATCATTATTTCATTGCAACAAAGCATACATAGTAGCTTGTACAATAGTAAGCGAAACAATCCCTTTAGCAAATCATCCTAGTAACTCGCAGTTAAGCATTAATCATAATGATACATACTTCACTTATCTTACGCAGAAGCTATTTTACCTAAAACACCATTTATAAAACTAGGCGCCTCGTCGGAACTGAATTTTTTGGCTAGTTCTACCGCTTCGTTAATGGCAACGCCTACAGGTGTCTCCTCACTAAAACGAATTTCATACACAGCCAAACGAAGAATAGCCAAATCAACCTTGGACATTCTTTTTACGTTCCAACCTTTGGCATATTCCTCAATAAGTGCATCGATTTCTTCCATATAGTTTCTGGTTCCTTCAACTTCACGCAAAATAAATTCTTTATCTTCTTCTTCAACCGGTTCATCTTTTTCTGAAAAGAAAATTTCTTTTACTTCTTCATACTCATCTGATTTATTAAAATCCATCTGAAATAATAGGAAAAACGCATTCTTTCTGGCATTTCTTCTGCTCATACTCTTAAAACCCTCCCAAAAAATAAAAAGGACAAATACCACCCCTAAACTTGGAGTGGTATTCAGACAATCAACTGTTATACTTCTTCATCAACCTTAACAGTTTTTTCTTTTACAATACCTGAAACACTAACATTTACAACCGGAACAACAAGACCTGTCATGGTTTCCACTGCATTTTTAACTTTCTTTTGCACCTCTTCGGCAATCAGTTGCACCTTTGTACCAAAGTTTACAATAATATCCATATCAAGTATAACTTCGTTTTCATCCTTTACAATCTTTGTGCATCTAGTTTGTCCTTTTTTTCCAAAAAATTCCACCAATGCCTTTGTCGCATTACCAGAAACTCCATCTACCTCAAGAGCCGCCGTAACAGCGATGACCCCAATCACCTCATCCGCAATCTCAATATGACCATAAACCGCTTTATTTTCAGACATCTTCATTTACCTCCAGTCTTTCTTTATACATCATTCTATACATTCATGGAAAATTCATACATGATATGCATTAATGGCTTATATTATATCAGAAAAACTACCACTATGCAAATAAATATACACTCTTAATCATAAAATTAAGCGGTCTCCATAGAACATACGAAACCCCACAACAGTTTTACAGCCACTATTTTTGTCAAGCTCCAAAGACGTACTTTCTCTACTAGGATGCCTGCACTTTTCGTAGCAATGAAACCATTTTTAGGGGCAATTCGTATTTCTATTTTGACCGCTTAATATCAAAGTAAGCTGATACCTTTTGGCAAACACGTCTAAAACAACCAATCAGAAATATAGAATAAAAAATCACTATTCTTTATCACTTCAAAATTACATTAAGTATATCCTTCTTACACAACGAGCTATGTTTATTTTTTTAACGGGTTAATTCTAATTTGATCCGCTTTGCATCCTGTTTTTCGTTTGACAATATCTTCAATTTGTGCAATCTCAGCATCTGTCAAAGACTCTTTATCTACCACAACATCAACCGTTTCATCATCAATACGCACATATGCTTCTTCAAAACCTTTTGCCTCAATCATAGCTTCAGCGGCGGTTTCTTTTTCAATGCGATCTTGTAGCTGTAGCATACTTTCGCTACATTTATCTTTTTGCCCTTGGCTTACATTTTCATTATCCATCATTTCAGATAAAATATCTTTTTGTTTTGCTCTTGCCTGTTCTCGGTCGAGTTTTGCTTCTGCAAAAAACTGAGAACCTTCTTGAATTGCCTCTGCATTCACAAATACTGCCGCACCATCTCCTGTTGTATTGGAAATCTCTGCTGTAATTGGATCTAAACCAATATCCTCTACGGCAACATCATCGGGCAATGCCGCATAATCAGCTACCACAGCGGCCGCATCTCCTTCTTCTGTAAGTTGCAAGGCTGTTTGTGTTCCCTCTGAAGATTTACTTTCTTGAAAATTTAAATACCCCGCTGCCGCAATCATAACTGCTAATGCTGTAACAACTACCTGATTTCTTTTAATAACAAACATCTAATTTCCCCCTCATTTCATTTTTAATATTGCAATTTTATGTGCTGGCACATTTAAAAGTGCCTGAGCCGCATTATTTAAAGCTTCACAAAC
>JBKEAS010000196.1:0-3512 GCA_047972635.1 Anaerotignum sp. | reverse complement strand
GTACGTTGAATATAGCCCAATTGCAATAAATAAGGCTCATACACATCCTCAAGCGTCTCTGATTCTTCTCCAATCGAAGCGGCAAGGGTATCTAACCCAACAGGCTTACCATCAAATTTCTCAATCATAGTCAATAACATCTTCCGATCAATCAAATCCAATCCCATTTTATCCACTTCTAATAAATCCAAAGCAAACCGAGCAACTTCGCCATCAATTTTACCATCATATCGTACTTGAGCAAAATCTCGCACACGTTTTAAAATCCGGTTTGCAATCCTCGGTGTACCTCTAGAGCGCCTTGCAATTTCAGTTGCCCCGTCTTGGTCAATTTCAACTTGCAACACATCTGCCGAACGACAAATAATGGTTTTCAAGTTCTGCGTATCATATGGCTCTAGCCTTTGCACAACACCAAAACGGTCTCTTAATGGGGCTGTCAATAACCCAATCCTTGTGGTTGCACCAATGAGTGTAAATTTGGGCAAGTCAAGCCTAACCGACCTTGCTCCAGGCCCCTTGCCTATCATAATATCTATTACAAAGTCCTCCATCGCAGGATATAATATCTCCTCTATCATGCGATTTAAACGATGAATTTCATCGATAAAAAGAATATCGCCTTCGTTCAAACTATTCAAAACCGCCGCCATATCTCCCGCTCGTTCAATAGTCGGTCCAGAGGTAGTTTTTATCTGCACGCCCATTTCATTGGCGATAATATTTGATAAAGTCGTCTTACCTAGGCCGGGAGGTCCATATAGCAATACATGATCCAAAGCTTCTCCTCTTTGCTTGGCAGCTTGAATAAAGATGTTTAAATTCTGCTTCACGCTTTCTTGCCCAATATAGCTATCTAATTGTTGTGGACGCAACTTTGGTTCAAAATCCTTATCTTCTTCCCGAAACCCTGCCGTTAATATTTGTCTACTATCCAATGGTACCACCTGCTTTTATCTAAAATGTAATCATTTTTTTCAACGCTGCTTTTAAAATTTCTTCCACACTCATGCCTTCTGCCACAACAAGTCCAACCGCTTTTGCCGCTTCGCTTCGACTGTAACCCAAAGCAGTCATAGCGTCAATGGCCTCAAATTTAGCCCCACCAACCAAGTCTACCCCTTGTTGCACATCTGCCGGCATTACAATGGCATCCTCGGTGCTACATTTATCTTTCAATTCCAATATGACTCTTTGTGCAGTCTTAATACCAATCCCCGGAGCCTTTGACAGTGTTTTTGCATCACTCGATAAAATCGCTAAGATAATTTCTTGTGGCGAAAATTGTGATAAAAATCCCAAAGCACCCTTCGGTCCAATCCCACCAACAGTCAAAAGTTTTAAAAACAATGCCTGTTCTTCTTTTGAATAAAAACCAAAAAGAGAAATACCATCATCTTTTACGCTCATGTGTGTAAAAATTTTAACTTCCTGTCGCAAACCAGGCATTTTTGAAAGCACCTCTGTAGAAACAAAAATTTGATATCCAATGCCACCCGTTTCCAGTATGATATAGCTTTCTCCACGATGTGCCAATACGCCCTTTATATAAGAGATCATACACCTTCTCCTCACTTTCCTATCCATTATTATACTGGACAAGCCTGCAAAGAGCAACCCTATACAAATAAAAAAAGAAAATATGTTCGCCTTTTTATCTTGGCGCATACCAAACCCTTATTATTCTCATTTCCCAAAGAACAAGAAAACTTAGTCTGACATAATTTCTATTTCAATCCCTGCTTCTTCTAGTATTTTTTTTGATAATTCATCTGGATATTCTCCTTTATGAACAATGCGCTTGATCCCCGCATTCACAAGCATCTTTGCACAAATCACGCAAGGTTGTAGCGTAATGTAAATCGTTGAATTTTCCGTAGTTATTCCCAATTTTGCCGCCTGTATAATCGCATTTTGTTCTGCGTGCAACGCACGACATAATTCGTGACGTTGGCCCGAAGGAATGCCCAAACGCTCTCTTTCGCATCCACCAAGCTCTGTGCAATGTTTCAACCCCGAAGGTGCCCCATTGTACCCTGTGGTAATAATACGGTTATCTTTTACAATAACTGCCCCGACCTCTCTACGCAAACAAGTAGATCTTGTCTTTACAATCTCTGCAATCTGCATAAAATACTCATCCCAACTAGCTCTCATCCTATCCACTTCCTACCGTTATTTTTCTACAAAAATATCATATCTGAACACATTTGTCAAAGTCGTACAAAATAAAAACCCCCCCTGCCTAAAATATCCTTCTACCAAAGCTACGTAGCTATCTTATTTCAGACAAAGAGGTTATACATTTCATGAATTTATTTGACACAAAAGGTCATCAAATTCATTTTAGTTCATATCAAGCGTGATTAGATAATCAAGTTCATTTTTCTTGCTTCAAATTCCAATTCTTCTCTAAATTCAGGTGCAGCAAGAGAAATAATCATTTTTGCTCTATCACTTGCAGTCTGACCTTTTAAACGTACAATATTATTTTCTGTTACCAAGAAATCCACTTCATTTTTTGTTGTTGTAACAATAGAACCAGGTGTCAACACAGGTTTAATTTTAGAAATTGTGCCGTCCTTTGCTGTGGAAGTCATCGCAATAAAGCCTTTGCCACCCTTAGATAAGTTTGCACCACGCACATAGTCAACCTGACCGCCAGAACCGCTATAATGTGTTGTTCCGATGCTTTCTGCACAAACCTGACCAAATAAGTCGATTTCAATACAAGCATTTACAGAAACAAAGTTATCATGCATACCAATGATATTAGGGTCATTGGTATAATCTACTGGGTGCATTTCAAAAGCAGGATTGTCATGCATAAAATCATACATATTTTGTGTACCCCATGCCAAAGTTGCAACAGTCTTACCCACGTTGATTGGCTTTCTCTCATTTGTAACGGCACCACACTGAATCAAATCTACCATGCTATCTGTAAGCATTTCCGTATGAATACCCAAATCCTGTTTGTCTTTCAAAAGCACACCTACTGCATTTGGGATACCACCGATACCCAACTGTAATGTTGAGCCATTGGCAACTTCAGCTGCAATCATGCCACCAATTTTTTTATCAATATCTGTCAATGGTGCATTCGGTAAAATCGAAAGTGCTCTAGAGCATTCGCAAAGAGCCGTAACCTGAGAAATGTGAATTTGGTTATTACCTAAAACACGAGGCATTTTATCGTTTACTTCTAAAAGAATAATTTTTGCTTTGTCACGCATCGCAACAACCTCAGCTCCGGCCATAGCACAGCTAAAATAGCCGTGTCCATCCATAGGAGAAACCTCAGCATACATGACGTCTAGTCTAGGCTGAACTTCTGTCCAGTAACGAGGTATGGTGCTGTAATTGTTAGGGATATAAGTATAATGTCCTTGCTGAATTGCTTTTCTTCCTACGCCACCTGTAAACCAAGAAACATAGTCATACTTACCTTTTAATTCATCATGCTTTAAAAAAGGACCACCTTTTACAGATAAAGTTTGGTGATGCACAAC
>JBKEAS010000178.1:0-3123 GCA_047972635.1 Anaerotignum sp. | reverse complement strand
TGGGATGTATACCTTGGCGAAATTGCTTTGGCGTATGCCTTTATCATCGGACTAGGCATTGTCAATATGCGTGGTATTAAAAGTGCCGGTTGGTTTCAAACCTTGGTCGCAGTTGCTTTGTTTGCCTCCGTTATGTTTGCACTGGCGGGTGTATTGCTATCAAAACCCGATTTTAACAATCTACAACCTTATTTTGCAGAAGGTCAATCCAAATTTTCAGGTGTTTTGGCCGTACTGGCATTTTGTCCATATTGCTTTGTAGGTTTTGACTGTATCCCACAGGCAGCAGAAGAATATAGCTTTTCACATAAAGCAGCATTAGGGTTAATGATTGGTGCTATTTTGGTCGGCGGCATTATCTATTCAGTGGTTGTATTTATCACTGCAGTGGTTGAGCCTTGGGGACCCATGCTTGCAGCAAACCCAGACTGGGCAACAGGCGAAATGGTTATGAAATCTGTCGGTTACATCGGTGTAATCTTGATTGGTACCGCTATGCTTTGTGCGGTGGTGGCTAGTATGAACGGCTTCTACATTGCCTCTAGCCGTCTGCTCTACTCCATGTCTTATGCGGATGCCCTACCCGAAAGATTTTCTCACCTAACACCGCAAGGTACACCAAAAAATGCTATCCTTTTTATGATGCTTCTAGCTTTGATCGCTCCTTGGTTTGGCCGTCAGGTATTGGCTTGGATTGTAGACATGACTTGTGTTGGCGCAGCCATGGGTTTCACTTACACTTGTGCCTCTGCCACAAAGATCGCCAAAAGAGATGGCGACAAATCTCAAATGTGGATCAGTGCGTTGGGAATTGCTGTTTCTTCTATCTTCTTAATTATAACCTTCGTGCCAGGTATGCCAGGATTTCTAAGCACTCCTTCCTTTATCATTTTAGGAATTTGGTCGATAGTAGGCATTATCTTCTTTATGAAAATTAAAAACCGCTACATTTATGGACAGTGGAAAGATATGTCCGTGGAGGAAATCCTTTATACAAAGATGAAACAAGATAGAAAAGAATAATATCCTTACAAAACGCCCCCCTTTTCGGGAGGGCGTTTTATTAATCTTCATATCCATATGGCGGTAAAAGCTACATCACCTTTTCCACCGTCGTATTTGGGAAATATGTTTGCACAATCTCCACACCGCTAAGCCCCTGTGCTGCCAATTCCTTTGCGCCATACTGGCTTAAGCCAACACCATGTCCACAGCCACCACCAAATAAGGCGATCCCTGTTAATTCTCCCTCTTCGTTTTCCATTGCCTTTACCGCAAAAAAACCGCTAGGCAACATTTTTTGCCCCGTTAAAGCTTCGCCACCCATCCTTTGTAGATGAATGGTTTCGCCTTTTGTCCGTTTTGTAGGCGAAAGTACTTTTCGGATGGCATTTTCCGTAAACACCTGCACTGATCCATTTTCAAAATCCATTTGCAAAATTTTAATGACGCCACCATCGCCTCGTTGTACTACGTTCATGCCTGTTAATTTGCCCAATTTTTTCGGCACACCCGTCTTATAATTTCCATCCGCTTGCTTTACTTTAATCAACAACGGATTAGATGCAATGATTTCACCAAAAGTTTCTTCTGTAATCTCACTTACTTGGCTTGCGCTAAAGTAAACCTTCCAACGATACCAGGCAGACTCTTTGTCATATCCATCTATCTCCCAGTTTTGCCAAAATGCAAGCCAGCCTTCTTCTGTCGTTGGCTCCTCAACCGTAACACCGTACGCCTGCCCTTCTAAATAAGGCTTGCCTGTGCTGCCAAACGCACCATCCGAGGACCAAACATCAGCATCGTTCGTTCCAAACCCACAAGATGTAGAATAGAAATATGTTTGCACCACCCGATCTCCAGAAACCACACAAAGTCCCTTTGTGGCTTCCACCGCTTTTTCCGCCTCTATCGCCGTATCTGCACCCATAAACACCTGACTTGCAACCGTATCTGTCACGTGTGCACCGTAATGACCATAGGTATTGGCATAAAAATGATTATATGCATAACTCCTTGCACAAATTGCCTGTGCCTCTAATGCTGCTTGCCCAAAGCGTACCGGCATTTCATAGGGTACTACCCCCAAAAGATATTCTTCCATATCCAATTCGTTTACAACAGCAATTTTATCTCCTATTCTCTCCAGTTCAATCACGCCATTATATGCTCGTTCTTCGCCATTATCAAAGGTTAAATTCACCTTTCCGGAAACCGTAACAATGCCATGGTCAAACCAAGCCAAATCCCCCGTCAATTTCGCTTCCTTTGATGTAAAATCTTTTTCGCCAACCCCGTTTGAAAGAGAAAAGCCCTCTGACCCTTTGATGGAGATATTTTCTTGCAGTCCACCGCCTAATAGTACCCGTATTTTTTCAGGCACTACATCCTTTTGAATGACTGCTCCCATCACCTTATCATCCAAGACATAATACTCCGCTAAGTCAGTGCCGCAAATCAAATCGTTTTCATTTCCCATGGATAAATCCTGGTCATAAACCCTAAAATTTTCTGCCCACTGTAGCTTTCCGCTTTGATCCAAATAAATTTCTTTCCCATCTACTCGTTTCACTATTTCTTGACTCATTTTTGTACCTTCATGAATGGTTGCGGTACCGTTTTCTATCGTTACATTACAAATGCCACCTACAAATTCTGTCCCAGTAAATGCATATGTTTTTTGCCCTACCCCTTTTAAAACAAGCTGTCCTTCTTCAGTATAACAGTAAATATTTTCAACTGTAGGCACTACCTCATCCACACGAATTAAGGCAATGATCTCACCATCTTTTTCCCAAAAAGATATCTTTTCATCAGTGTATCTTGAAAGTTCATAACCATCGGCACCATAAATTCCGGCATCAAACGCATTTTCCTCCCCCGCAGTAAATAAAACCTGTGTTTCAGTTTTGATACCATAAGAATGCATACTATCTTCCGCTCGCCTCGCCATCAACGCTTTTTCAAACAACTGCGTCCAAAGGCTATAAGCAACCGCCTTATTTTTATTTTCATCGCTTAAAACCATTCTTTTATCATAATCCGGCGCAACACGGTCCATCAAAATTTGCGCCTCGGCAAGGGTCAAATCCGCCTCTGGGCGAAACCCATCTCCGTCTCCCG
>JBKEAS010000006.1:0-2482 GCA_047972635.1 Anaerotignum sp. | reverse complement strand
TATTGGTGCCTGATGCTGCAGGGCATGGTGAATTAAAATGGGATTTTAATCCAGACAACGTCGAGGGCGAGGATGTAGCGGTAGAAAAACTAAATACAGTTGCCATTTTGGCTGAGTCAGACGGTGGGTTTTCTGCACCACTTGTGGCATATGTTGCGGAGAAGGTGGATTGGCGTACATATTTTATAATGACAAGCAACAAAAAAGCACGACCCACAGAAATTTCAAGAAGAGAACAGGTGAAGATTGAGCTTGCAAAGAAAGAAACAGCAGAAATTTCTAAAAAAGAAATAGCCAAAGTTGAAGTAAAACCAAAACAATTTGCTTTGCTCGAGGTGGAAGAAAATGATGCAACATTGGTGGCAGCGGAAGCGGCCATTGCTGATGTGGCTTCGTTTTCGTTGCCTAAGGTCAATTGGAACAAGGATGATTTCAAACAGAAAGAAGAGCAACCAAAAGAAAAGATGAGGGAGAGTCATCATGGGGATTTTCGTGGACTTTTAGAGAGATTTCGTCATGAATTAAAGGATTTACAAGAAACGGGTGTTTTTACAGATTCCGATATGGATCGGATTGCAAAGGCAGGCAGAAGAAATACGCAGAAAGAAGATGTGATTGAAACAACAAGTTCCAATGTGTCGACAGAGTCTGTGGCAAAGGCGGTTGAACCTAAAAAGATGGAATTTGTGGAAAAACCTACAAAAACAATGATGGAAGCGACAAAAGATATTGAAACAAGCGTTGAAAAAAGCACGGAATTTATGCTAGAGGACGTTTCCAAAAGATATAGTCTTTTGATGAATAATGTAGACATCATACCTTTCGTGGGCGAAACAAAGAATTGGAAGTGTATTTCTTTAGAAGAAATGGTGCTTTTGGATAAAATTCCGATGTCGTGGCTAAAAGATTATTTCTTTTTATTGGTAATGAAAAAGTATCATCATTTTATTTGGGCGCCGGATGGAGAAGGATATTTTTTAGGCGTGCCTGGACAGGATACAGCGGAAGAAAGAGCAAAGGCTGATGCGTTGGGTTTTCAAGAATTCAAGAAAATGGAAAACCGAGACATGGGCTATTGGATTTTTGTTAAGAAATAGGGGTTGCCATTCTGAGGCTTGGATAGTATGATACTTTTATGATATTTTGTTTGAATAGAAGGAGATTGCTATGAGAATTAGAAAGAAGCCTTGGGCGGAAGCAGAGCTTGAAAATAACAGCAGAGTTATTCAAGATGCACCAACAAGAAAAGGGAAGTGGGCAGAATTTTTTGGGAATGATAATCCCATTTATGTGGAAGTTGGGTGTGGCAAGGGCGGGTTTATTACAAAAAACGCACAGGCATATCCCGAAATAAATTTTGTTGGTATTGAAAGACAGCAGTCTGTGGTTGCACTTGCTGCACGTAGAACGGATGAAGATTTACCTAATTTGGCGTTGATTTGGGAGAATGCTGCAAACCTTTCGGATTTATTTGAGGTGGGAGAATTTCAAAGACTATATTTGAATTTTTCGGATCCTTGGCCGAAAAAAAGATTGATGAAACGTCGTTTAACTTACCGTGGCTTTTTGGAGAGCTATCGTGAGGCGATGGGAGAACACGCAGAGGTGTTTTTTAAGACGGATAACCGTAATCTTTTTGAGTTTTCTTTGAATGAGTTTTGTGCAGACAATTGGAAGCTATCTAATATTTCTTTGGATTTACATAATAGTGAGTTTGAGGGAAACATTATGACGGAATACGAAGAAAAATTTTCTGCACAAGGTATGCCAATTTATCGTTTGGAAGCAAGATATGATCAGTAAATTATAGAGTAAAAAGCTAGGTTGTGTTTTCGCATAACCTAGCTTTTTTGATTTTTAGAGAGTTCATTAAGATGGAAATAATAAAACGACAGTGCGTGATACACTGTCGTAAAAAAATAATCTATGTATGTTGTGTTAATTTTCTTCGGTGGTTGGTTCTACAATGTTTTCCAGTTCTTTGGGCGAAGGTTGGTCGCCCTCTACGACTAAGGCAGTTAAAAAAGTACCATAGAGGTTCGTTACATTTTTACGCCAGTTTCTACAAATTTGTTGTGCTTGTTGTTTTGATACAACACAAACGCTAATTTGCATTAGTTGTACTCCGTCGTCATCGCACAGTCCACATTTGACTAGGAAATCTCCGTTAAATTCTGGAAAGTAATTTGCCGTAACTGCGTATTCGGCACGAATACGTTTGCTATTTTCTTTTACATAAACGCCAATGTCTTCTTTTACGCTTTCGTTGACATGGTTTTGGAAATAATTAATGACTTCTTCCCCTTCCTCGTTAAGGGTATAACGGGTGTTATTATGTTCATTTGATTTTTCAAGCCACCCTGCTTCAACTAACTCTGCGAGGTATTGTTGTACTGAGAAATAATCCATATATTCTTTGTTTAACAAAAATTGACAGATTTCACTATTTGAAAGAGAAATACCCATTTTTTTTACCAGATGA
>JBKEAS010000139.1:0-7783 GCA_047972635.1 Anaerotignum sp. | reverse complement strand
TGAAATCCCAGAGGGCGACACTTTGGTTGATTACCCTCTGTTGTAGCTAGGTAGAAAGTTTTTACGGCGGTTAAATAGTCATCTACTTTGTTCATATTACTCATATTGTTTGCTCCTTTCAAATTTTCGGTTGTGATAATTCTATTATACATCGTAATAGTTAGATAGCAAGTACCAATCAGTAGTATTATTATGTTGTTGTATGATGGCATTGACAAATTAAAACAAGCATGATACAATTTAATTGTATAAAATTTAATTTACAGGAGAAACTATGGATTACGACTCTCTATTATTAGAAAATCAGCTTTGCTTTCCGCTGTACGCGGCATCAAAAGAAGTTGTGAAGAAATACAAGCCTCTTTTGGATGAAATAGGGCTAACTTACACACAATATATTGTTATGATGGTGCTGTGGGAGCATAAAGAAATAAATGTGAAAACGCTTGGTCAGTATTTATATTTAGACTCAGGTACACTGACGCCAGTGTTAAAGAAAATGGAGATTGATGCATTAATCTCAAGAGTTAGGTCGGAAGATGATGAAAGGGTTGTACTTGTATCGCTAACCCCAAAAGGCCTTGAACTTAGAGAAAAAGCAATTGAGGTTCCGTCTAAGATTGAAAAATGTGTAAATTTAAGCAAGGAAGATAGCGTAACACTATATAGAATATTGCATGAATTATTAAAAGGCTTGTAAAATTTTTGTTTATGTAGTGAATTTGTAAATGGAAATATAAATAATATATGGTTGAAAAGGAGAAGATACTATGAAGTTTTATGATTTTACAGTGAAAGACAAAAAGGGCAACGATGTTTCTTTAAAGGAATATGAAGGAAAACTTATTTTGGTTGTGAATACTGCAACCAAGTGTGGATTGACACCACAGTATGAAGCTTTACAGAATTTATACGACAAATATGCCACACAAGGTTTTGTAATCTTGGATTTTCCGTGTAACCAATTTTTGGAGCAAGCACCAGGTAGCATAGATGAGATACATGAATTTTGTAGTTTGAATTTTGGAACCAAGTTTCCAAGATTTTCAAAAATTGATGTCAATGGTGAAAATGAAGCACCTCTTTATAAGTGGCTTAAAGCAGAGGCGCCCGTAGATAAAGGCAACGAAGATACTGCAAAATTTGAGGCACTTGTTAAGGAGTATACACCAAACAATAATGAAACTGATATCAAATGGAACTTTGGTAAATTTATTATTGGCAGAGATGGTAGGGTAATAGATAGATATTCGCCGGCTATGCCACCAGAAGTTTTAGAAGATTTGATTAAATCAATGTTATAATACAAACACTTATCAATATTTGTGTTTTATGGCAACTATCATCGAAAGATGATAGTTGCATTTTTAATGAAAAAATTCAACCTCAAAATATATTGCAAGCTGGTATAGTTGGTGATATAATTCTTTAGATATGATTATAGGGAGGAGATTTTATGTATAAAGATAAAGGTTTGATTAAAGCATTTAACGGCACAAAGTTCAAAATTGTGAGTTATTTAAACGAAGGTGATTCAATTATTTTCACGACAAGCAGAAATTCTAAAAAATATAGTGAATTTAAAAAGAATTTAAAAGCAAAAATTGAAATTGATAAAAATAATACCGTAGAATACGATATTACAATTATTGAAGATGAAAAAGAAGTCGATGCATTATTCAAGAAATTGAAGGATACGAAGGCAATTCTTCCGTTTATTCCAAGAAAACATAAAATAATTGTAAGATATAGTATTTGATTTTAAGTAGGCGTATTATTTGACTAAAAAAGATTATAAAAAGGCGATAGGGAATGTTTCTCTAGAGATTTTTATAATCTTTTTTATGTTGCGTATTTATATTTGTGATGAAGATATATAAAAAAATGTTTTAGAAGTAGAACAATAGTATAAACAATTAAAAAAAATGAGGCTTATGAAGTGAAACATAAAGTACGCTTATTGTATTAATTTTTTCTTAGTGGTATAATCAAAACGCTTATGTATGTATATGCTAACGAATTATAGATTTTATAGTTTGTCATGATAGAAAATATAAGAATTAGAAACGAGACACAAGGTGATTATGGAGGTACTGTTTTGAAGATATCGAAAAAAGATGCACTGGCGTGGTTTGAATTTTTTTCGACTTTACCAGAGGACGAAGAAATTCTAACAAAACAGCAAGAGATTATATATGCAACTTTCGCTCAAATTGAAGAAGCCGTTGATCATCGAAATGAAGAATTAATGGCGGAAATCAAAGATTTAAAAACCTTTGGAAATAAGACGTATTTTGTAGGTGATGAGAATAAATTTGCAAGAGGATGTCGCTCATGCTTAACGGGAACGGGCTTAAGTGCAATTCGAAAAACGAATAAATGTAATATTGAATGTAAATTTTGCTATAATTATGGAGAATTGGATGAAGTGCCGCCTATAGGTGAAGGATTATGGGAGATTGGCGGTACAAAATTTTATGAGAAGGATATAGATTTGCTTCTTTCCATTCAGCAAAAACCTACAGGTATTTCTTATGTATACTTAGAGCCATTTATGGAAATTGAAAAATATTATTCGATGATTAAAAAATTCAAAAATGCAGGAATTCATCAGCATTTATATACAAATGGTACTTTGGCAAATGAGGAGAATTTAAAAGCCTTGGGAGAAGCAGGTTTGGATGAACTTCGCTTTAATTTAGGAGCAACCAATTGTTCAGACCATGTGATAGAAAATATTAAAATAGCAAAAAAATATATCAAAAATGTAGGGGTTGAAACGCCAATGACCCCAGAATTTTTTGATGCTTTTTTTAAGAAAAAAGAAGCAATCTTTGACACAAAGCTGGATTTTATTAATTGCGCAGAGTTGCATTTGAGTGCAAATAATATGGACAACTATTTTGGGGAAAATATGTATATTTGTAGGCATGGTTATATTTCTCCTGTGTGGAGTAGAGAATTGACCTTGCGTTTTATGAAAATTGCCAATGAAGAACACTGGGATTTTGTAGTGCATGATTGTTCTAATCATACGAAATTTGCAAGAAGTTTAAACTTGAGTGCTAAAGAGGGCGGATGGTTTGGTGCTAGCAATTATGGCTGTGAATTTACGAAAATACCATATTATGCATTTTTACCCATCCTTCGTGATGAAAGTTTCAAGTTTTTAATGGAAGAAGAATTGCCACAAGGTTATGGACCGGGTGAAATGATGTTTTAACTATTTATTTTTGAAGGCTAACATATGGTTGTGATTGGCGTATAAAAAATATAGAATGCGGCAAAAAATAAGACTGAAGTGAAAAACAAATTGAGCAAAGAAAATATAATGTTGTAATGATAGTTATAGTATAAACTATGGAAGAAAGGAGTAATGATATGGATTTAAAAGAAATTATGGAGCAAAAAGTTTTCGCCGTGGTGGGGGATACTTTGAATGAAGAAAAATATGCTTATAAGATTAAACATGAGTTGCAAGAAAAAGGTTATACAGTTTATTCTGTAGGGAAAGAACTGGCCTCTCTGAATGATGTACCAGGGGATGTGGATGTGATTGATTTATGTATCAATCCCACAAAGGGCCTTGCGTTATTAAAAGAATGCAAAATTAATTATAAGCATATTTTAATTCAACCAGGAGCAGAAAGCGATGATATTTTGGAGTATTTAAAACAATCGCACATTCCATTTTTGGAAGGCTGTGCTTTGGTTGGGTTACGCTTATATGTAAAGAGATAATCAGTGGATGATCAGGAATCATAGATGGATATGGTTCCTTTTTATATGCTGTTGCTAAGAAAAGAGGCGTTGAAAATCATTTAATATCTATTACTATTTATGAATATCTATGTTGATATGTGGACAATTTTCATTTATAATAGAATAAATATATTTCTGGAGGTGGTATAAAATGTTTAAATTGTTTGATGATGAAATAGAAAATAAATTTACTTGGAACACCTTTGATGAGGTTGAAAAGGGTAGATTAAATTTGGGTAGTGAAATGCCTGTATTTGTTTATAGATTGTTTCAATTTACGATGAGAAAAGAGTTAGAAAAACAGTTTGGAAAAGAAAAAGCTGATGAAATTTTTAGAAATTCAGGCAAAGAGGCAGGCATTGAGCTTGCAACGAATATTTTAGACTTGGAGTTGCCATTTGCTGAATTTATTGCACATTTACAATCGGTGTTGGAAGGCTCAAAAATCGGAATTCTTCGTGTTGAATTATACGATGAAAAAACGAGCAAAGCCATTATCACAATTGGAGAAGATTTAGATTGTTCTGGATTGCCTGTAACAGGCGAAACAGTGTGCACATACGACGAAGGATTTTTGGCAGGTATTCTTTCTCTCTATACTAAAAAGAACTATACAGTAAAGGAAATCGATTGTTGGGCGACAGGTGCACGAGTATGCAGGTTTGAAGCCGTTGTTGCCAAAGATGGTATTTAAAGACATGAATAACGAAGATATTGATTTAATAATTCAACAAATTAGATGCATTGCACTTGGTCAGGAAATTCCTGATGATATAAAACATAAGTCTGCTGAACTTGCAGAGTTACAATCTGGACTCGAATATTTGTCGGACGTTTTTTTAGAGTCAAATACGTTTCTTACGAACCTTACAGAGGGGATTTTGGAGATTGAAACGCCTAAAAAGTATAGTGCACTTTCTTCTACGTTAAAAGACCTTCACTCTAAGCTTAGGCACCTCACTTGGCAAACAAAGCAAGTTGCAGAAGGCAGTTATACGCAAAATGTGAGTTTTTTAGGAGAGTTTTCGGATTCATTTAATGAAATGATCAAACAGCTTTCGCAAAGAGAAAAAAGCTTAAAACATCAGTCTGTTATATTGTCACAATCGATTGATTTGTTGAAATCAATTATGAATTCTTTAGAAGATTGCGTGATTGTGACATCTATGGATACAGGTGAAATAATTTATGCAAATCAAACATTTGAGAAAATTTTCTTTAACGAAGATAGTGAAATACATAAATGTAAATCACAATGTAATTTTTTGAATTATTTAAAAGTTAATTCGGAAAGATACCAAGACGGTACAGAGGATAGTACGTTTTACGAATATGATTGTGAAGTTTCAAAGATTTCATTTTATGTTACAGTATTTACCATTTATTGGAATGGTCAGCTTTCGTGCGTGCATTATATTAAAGACGTTACGAATGAAAAGGAATTTAAACTAGAAATGAAAAATATGGTGTATAAAGACCAACTTACCAATCTTTTTAATAGGCGGTTTTGCATTGAAAAGATGCAAGCATGGTTAAATGAAAAGGTGCATTTTATATGTTGTGTTGCCGATCTGGATGGGCTAAAATTTGCCAATGATAATTTTGGGCATAAGGCAGGAGATGATTATTTGAGATTGGTTGCTTCGCAGTTAAGCGAGGCGTTTGGAGACGACGGATATAGTTGTAGGCTAGGTGGAGATGAGTTTGTTGTTATTTCAAAGAATTTATCCTTTGATGAAGTGGTTAATTGTGCAAAAAAAACAGATGAGGCATTAATAAATATGTCCCAAAACTATCCTATGTCACTTAGTTATGGTGCTAGCTCTGCTTGTGTAACAGAAGACACAAACTATAAACAAATTTTAGCTAGGGCTGATGAAAAAATGTACGAGTTTAAAAAGTTTAGAAAAAAAGAACGTGGATGTTAAAGAATGCGTACTGGTTGCAAGTGAGGGATTTAGTAACATTTAGAAGGTCATGATAAACAAAGGTTGTAAAATCTCGTGAATGAAGATTTTACAACCTTTGTTGTTTAGCAGTCTTTTACAAAAAGCTGTTTTTTTTGATACGCTATGCCCCATTGGGTCATCACAGCTAGTACCGGTTGCAAGCTTACGCCTGTATCGGTTAAGGAATATTCGACCCTTGGCGGGATTTCGGCAAAGACTTCTCTGCTTATGATGCCATCGCTTTCGAGGGCTCTTAGTTGTGATGTTAACACTTTTTGGCTGATAGTGCCAATTGATTTTTTTAATTCACCGAAGCGTTTTGTGCCACTCATTAAGTCACGAAGAATGAGAACCTTCCATTTGTCACCAATTAATAATAGTGTGGTTTCAACGGGGCAATTTGGTAACATCTTGTCCATCATTAGACCTCCTTTATGGGGATAAACCCTTGTTTTTTCACAATAGTTACCTAAAGGTACCTACATTACAATATTGTGCTTACTATACAAATGTTCCTATTAGTATTATTATAATATCAAGAACGAGATATATCAAGAAGAAGATAAATCTTGTTTAGAATATAGTGGTTAAAAAATAGGAGGAATTTATTATGATTAATTTTGTAGAAAAGTTAGAGGCTAATCCAAATGGTGTTTTTGCAACACAAGAAAAAGGTAAAATCAAGACGAGAGTATTCCAATACTTATTTGCAGAAGGAACGAAAGTCTATTTTTGCACAAGCAACGAAAAACCAGTTTATAAGCAAATAAAAGAAAGTGCATATGTTTCTTTTTGCACACACCCCAATAATTTTTCAGAAGTTGTATCAATCAATGGCAAAGCGGTATTTGTAAATGATTTGGAGCTCAAAAATCGTATTTTGGAAACGTACCCAATGATTAAAGGGATTTATAAAAGCGGAGACAATCCAATTTTTGAAGCTTTCTATGTGGATGTAGATGAGGTTGAAACATTTAGCTTTACAGAAGGGCCAAAGACATATACCATCTAAGGAGTAGGGAAGAAAATAGAGTGCAAGACTTTAAAAAAGTCTTGCACTCTATTTTTTATGTTATTTATTTCTATTGTAGTTTAATATTTCTTGTTTCTTATCTTCCGGCAAATCCATAAATTCAAAGTTCGGTTTTGCTAGGTAATATCCTTGCACATAATCAACATGAATATCTATGAGATATTTCAGGTCTTCTGCGTATTCTACACCTTCGGCAACGATACGAATATCTTTTTGATGACAAAAATCTATAATCCCTTTTACGATAACCTGTTTGTCAACATTAGTTGCGATACCTTGAATTAATTCCATATCAATTTTAACGATATTAGGAGATAATTTTATGATACGGATTTCGTTTGAGTATCCGCTTCCGAAATCGTCGATTGCTACTTTAAATCCATTTTCTTTGAGATAATTCACGCTTTCGATCAAAGCATTTTCATCTCGACTATCACGCTCAATGATTTCGATGATAATTTTTTCAAACAGATTATTATATTGCTCCTTAATTGTTTTAACAAGAAAGTAGGTAGTATTATCGGCAGTTTCAGCAGGGATACTATTTACAAAGATATACCTATCTCCGATAATATCAAGTTGCTTCGCAATCGTATCGCAAACGACAGACATAATTAACCGTTCAAGCTGTGGCAGTTTTGATTGTGCCGAAGCAACGGAGAGGATTTCTAATGGACCATTAAATTCAGGTGTAAGAGGTCGCATCAAAGCTTCGTAGGCAAAAATTTCGCCAGTTTTCAAATCAACAATAGGTTGGAATGCAAATCTTACTAATTTGTCATCAATTAGTCTATTGATAGCTTCGCTGTTTTCTAGTAGATAAGATCTATTTTTGTATCTAAGTTTGTCAAATTCATAGATACTACCTTTTTCTGCTTGTTTTGCTTCCAACATAGTGAAATCAGAAATTTTAAGCAGTTCCTTCACATCTTTTGAATCATCGGGGTACCAAGCGATACCACCTGAAAATCTGATTTTATTTTTCATTCCATTTGGTAGGTCGATGTAGTGGGCACTACTTTGCTGCTTTAGACTGGAG